>JBMTCO010000002.1:0-110015 GCA_049430945.1 Cyclobacteriaceae bacterium | reverse complement strand
GATTTAAAAAATACCTGGCTTTGAACTTGCGCATCAGATAATTATTTGACGCTTTAAATAAGGTATCTGTCCATAAAGGCCAGTGCACCTCAATACTGTCACCAAAAACTTTTCCGATCTGACTGTACCCTGTTGCGATATCTGTTACGGTATCCCCGGATAACCCGATGCCCTCACCTAACTCATTTAACGCGATTCTGATTAGCGCTCTGTTATAAATCACAACAAGGTCATCTGAAATCTCCAGTGTTGAACTGTCTTTTTCAGAGTAGTACGAACCTTTCAGTCTGTCAGGTAAACTTTTCAGATCCGCAACGCCTGCAGGCTGCGGTTGTTCAAATCTGACTGTCTGATCACATGAGGTTAGAAGAAAGAAAAAAATACAGGAAATAAGTCTGCGAAAATTCAAAACGAAAATCATGCTCAGGAAAACGTGCTGCTGAATGCTTTCACAAAACCATTCATTTGTTCAGTGGTACCAACTGAAACACGACACCACTCTTTTTGTTTGTAGTCCCATATGCGCATCAGATAACCCTGTTCCTGCATTTTGGAGAGAATAACCTTTCCGGCTGCAGGAGCCGGGAAGAAAACAAAATTCGTGTGGGACTTTCCATAGAATATTCCCTTCTTATCAAGATAGTCTGTCAAAACCTTTCTGGCCTCTGCATTTTTTTTTCGGGTCATATCCATAAACGCCTTATCACCAAGCGAGGCCCTCGCAGCGGAAACTGATGCTGTACTGATTGGAATATCCCCTGCATATTTTGCAACCTTCCTGATAAGGTCCGGTCTTGCTATAATATAGCCGATGCGCATTCCGGCCAGTCCATAGACTTTTGAGAATGTTCGGCTGACAATCACATTCATATCCTTTTTAACAAGCTCTGTCATGGAAACCTGCTGTTCCGGATTCAGAAACTCCAGGTAAGCTTCGTCAGAAAAGACAGTTGTTTTCTTTGATGCCTCGATACAAAATGAACGGACAATTTCAGGATCGACAAGTGTTCCTGTCGGATTATTCGGGTTACAGACAAAAACCAGTCTGGTATCCGATTTAATTGCAGCCATCATGGCATCATAGTCATGCTCAAGCCGGTCATTCAGATTGACTTTATCCCATCTGGCGGAAAATGTTTCTGCATGGGTCATCAGCATTGGAAAAGTAGGGAATGCTGAGAGTACTGCACCTGCTTCGCTGCCAAATGCTTTACCTGTCTGAGATAAGAGTTCGCCTGAACCTGCACCAAGATGGATGTGGTCGGTTGTGACCCCTTCATAAGCTGCCAGAATTTTTTTCAATTCAGCAGTCAGGTCAAATGGATACCGATTCCCTTCAAGTGCAGAAGCAAGAATGGCACGTTTTGCCTTATCGGAGGGACCGAAAGGGTTTTCATTGGAATTTAATTTCACGGCTGCATTCAGCAATGGTGGCACGGCACGCTCTGCTTTGCTCAGAGGAGCAGCAATTATTCTTTCTGTAAGTCCTGCAGTCAGTGCTGCTCCGGATGAAACAGCAAATGCAGATTTAAGCCAATCACGACGGTGCATCATGTTTTTCATGATTAAATAAAGTGGAACAATCCTAAATGTAAGGAAATATGGCTCTCCCGTAAAGAACCTTTATCAGGAGAATTCAGAATTTCCGCTCAATGATGCGCATAAGCTCCTCCAGCCACAAAGCATCAACCTCATCAAAATGAGACGGAAACTGACTGTCAACATCCAGAACCAGTTTAACCTTGCCGTTGGAAAAGCCGGGCACAACGATTTCAGAGCGCGATTCGGAACTGCAGGCAATGTGACCGGGGAACAATTCCACATCGGGCACAACGATTGTTTTTCCCTGCTGCCAGGAAGTGCCACATACTCCTCTTCCATAGGAAATACGGGTACATGCGACAGGACCCTGAAAAGGGCCAAGGACCAGTTCATCGTTTTTTACAAGATAGAAACCAACCCAAAAAAAGTTAAACGTCTGCCGGAGTGCCGCAGCGATATTTGCGAGGTTGGCCGTAACATCAGTTTCTGAAGCAATCAGCGCCTCTGCCTGTGGCAGCAGCTCTCTGTAGCGCGTTGCCTTGTCGGCATCGGTGCGAATGATTAATTGTTCAGCCATGCTGTTCAGCAGGTAAATCGGTCGGGGCCTCATTCACATCTCCGGCAGGCTGCTCAGGTTTCGCATCGCCTTCTCCAAAAAATCTTTTCTGGAATACAATAATGGATGACACGCCTACGAAAATTGAAGTATCAGCAATATTGAAAACAGGGCTGAAGAATAAAAAATTGTCTCCACCGATATAAGGAATCCATACCGGCCAGTTGATTTCAAAAAGAGGGAAAAACAACATGTCTATAACCTGACCATGAAACCATGGCGTAACAGAGCCGGGAAGCTGATTATTTAGAAATACACCATAAAAAGTACTGTCGATTACATTACCTACAGCACCTCCGAGAATCAGAGCAAGGGCAATCAGAAAACCTCGGTGCGCACCGTGACGGACAGACCTGAATAAATAAATACAGATTCCAATCATGGCGACAATCCTGAACCCTGTCAAAAAAAGTTTACCAAACTCACTTTTCCACCGTATACCAAAAGCCATACCCGGATTAAGTAAGTAGTGGAGCTTGAAACCATATTGACCATCGCCGTAGCTCAACAGTGGTATCTCCTGATGAATATACATGTAAGTATGAACCAGGATTTTACTTGCCTGATCAATTGCGATCACTGACAAAGCAATCATGAAAAATTTCCATGGGTTGCCCGCTGGCCTTATTTGGTTGCTGATATCCACTTTTTAAATAATTTTTTTTATTCCTGTTACAATTGTAAAGTCATCCATATCCAGTTCTGTGCCTCCGGGCACTTGATTTACAAAGTCTATGGATGTCGCCTGTGTTTCGGCACAAATGTAATTCCTGAACTCATCAATAGCAGATTTGACTTCATCGGCTGGTGTTGTCAGAGTAATCTGAATTTTATCCAGAACCTCAAGACCTGAATCCTTACGCAGATTCTGGATGCGGTTAACCAGGTCACGCGCAATACCCTCACGCCTTAATGCCGCGGTAACGGCAATATCTAGGGCAACAGTAACAGATCCGTCACCTGCGACAGACCAACCCGGAATATCCTCGGAAATGATTATTACATCATCGGAAACGAAATCAAAACCTTGCTTACTGAGCTTACCGGTTTTTTCAATTTCAGAAATTTCTTCCTTACTGAATCCGGTGATTACTTCCGCCACTTCTTTCATACGGGGGCCATACTGCTTTCCAAGTCTCGGAAAATTTGGCTTCACTTTTTTAACCAGTAACCCTGAGGCATCATCAATGTATTCTATCTTTTTAACGTTCACCTCCGAGAGGATAATCACCTCCGCTATTCTCACACGCGAAGCAAACTTTTCATCAAGGACAGGCAAGAGGATCCGGCTGAGTGGTGTTCTGACCTTGATTTTACTGTTCTTCCTGATGGAGTGTACCAGTGAACATATCCGCTGTGCATAATCCATAGTAATCTCCAGCTCCCTGTCAACCCGTGAAGGCTCAGGCATGGTCCATGAAGTAAGATGAACAGACTCCGGAGCCAGTGGCGTATTATTTTCAGCTGCCAGGGAGCGAATGTTATCAGTCAGATTCTTATACAGCCAATCCGCAAAGAAGGGTGCGATGGGAGACATCAGCTGGGCGGTAACAGCAAGACACTCAAACAGCGTTTCATAGGCTGCTTTTTTATCTGCAGATAATTCACCTCTGCTGGATGGCTGCCAGAATCTCTTCCTGTTCAGGCGCACATACCAGTTGCTCAGGTGATCATTTACAAAGTCCTGAATAGCGCGGGCTGCACGCGTGGGGTCATAATCATCATAGGCTTCAGTTACTTCAGCAATCAGGGACTGCAGCTTTGAAATAACCCAGCGATCTAGAACAGACAAAGATGAAGCCGGAACAGTGTTTTGTTCATCTTTTACAAATCCGTCTATATTGGCATAAAGAGCAAAAAATGAATATGTATTGAAGAGCGTTCCGAAAAATCTTCTTTGTGCCTCAACTACTCCCTCCATGTTGAATTTGAGATTATCCCATGGCGGAGCATTTTCAATCATATACCAGCGGACCGGATCAGGGCCGTACTTTTCCAGCGCCTCAAATGGGTTGATCACATTCCCGAGACGCTTGGACATTTTGTTGCCATTCTTGTCAAGAACCAGACCGGTGGAAATCACATTCCTGAATGCCACGCTGTCAAACAACATCCCGGCGATGGCATGAAGTGTAAAAAACCAGCCTCTGGTCTGGTCAACACCCTCTGAAATATAATCTGCAGGGAAAGAAATTGAACGCTTAGGGTCTTTGGGGTCTGCATTTCCCTCAAAAGGCCAGTGATGCTGCGCATATGGCATTGCACCACTGTCAAACCAAACATCAATCAGATCAGGCTCACGGTACATTGGTTTGCCTCCCGGGCTCACAAGTATGATATCATCCACATAAGGGCGATGCAGATCAATCTTTTCAGGCCAGTTATCTGTCCTTAATTTCTGATTGATGCCGGCAGACTCTGCTCTTGCAATTCCTTCGCGAAGCTCCTGCACTGAGCCAATGCAAACTTCCTCTTTACCATCTGCTGTTCTCCAGATTGGCAGCGGAGTCCCCCAGTAACGCGAGCGGGATAAATTCCAGTCAACCAGATTTTCAAGCCAATTGCCAAACCTTCCGATGCCGGTTGACTCCGGCTTCCAGTTGATCGTCTTGTTCAGTTCAACCATCCTGTCTTTACATGCTGTGGTTCTTATGAACCAGGAGTCCAGCGGATAGTACAAAACAGGCTTATCCGTCCTCCAGCAGTGCGGATAACTATGCTCATATTTTTCAACTCTGAAGGCCTTATTCTCTTCTTTCAAAATGATAGAGATGATCACATCCGTTGATTTATAATCCGGATGACTTTCATCGTCGCCTGAATAATTTTTTACATAAAAATCTGAGGCAGAAAGTGGTCTGTGGGTTTTAATCTTATAACGCTCGATGCCCTCTGTAAGCTTTACCCCGATTTCATCAATGAATTTTCCTCGTCTGTCAACCGTGGGCAATTCATTACCTGCTGCATCGCGCACGGTCATGGGAGGAACACCGAACTGACGGCTAACCCGGAAGTCGTCTGACCCGAAGGTTGGAGATGAGTGGACAATACCTGTTCCGTCTTCTGTAGTAACAAAATCGCCTGCAAGAACCCGGAAGGCTTTTTCCTCATTATACAACGGAGCAAGAAATGGCATCAGTTGCCCATAATGTAGCCCAATAAGTTGTTTGCCTGAAAATTCTCCAACTATTTCAAACGGAATGTTTTTATCTCCGGGCTTATAATCAGCAATTGCCAGGCCTGCATTTTTCTCAGGAAAGTATTTTCCTGTCAGATCCTTTGCCAGAATTACGCTGACAGGTTTGAAAGTGTACGGGTTGAATGTGTTTACCTGCACATAGGTAATCTTTTCGCCTACAACCAGCGAAGTATTTGAGGGAAGCGTCCATGGCGTAGTCGTCCAGGCAAGAAAATAAACATCACCTGAATTTTTTTTGAATAAAAATTCGGATTGGGAATCCTTTTGAACCACGAATTGCGCAACAACAGAGGTGTCCCGAACCTCCTTATAACAACCCGGAAGATTCAATTCATGAGAACTGAGACCTGTGCCCGCTGCAGGTGAATACGGCTGGATAGTATAACCTTTATACAAAAGGTTGCGGTCATAAAGCATCTTCAGCAACCACCAGATAGATTCTATGTAGTTGCTTTCATAGGTGATGTAGGGATTTTTAAGATCAACCCAGTAACCCATTTTTTCAGTAAGATCATCCCATTGATCCTTATACATCATGACCGTCTCCTGGCATTTGCGGTTATAATCTTCTATGGAAATGGATTTACCGATATCATCTTTGGTAATACCAAGCATCTTTTCAACCTGAAGCTCAACCGGCAATCCGTGAGTGTCCCAGCCACCTTTACGGGCAACCTGAAATCCTCTGAGTGTTTTATAGCGGCAAAAAATATCCTTGACAGTCCGGGCCATCACATGGTGGATTCCGGGAGTTCCGTTGGCAGACGGCGGACCCTCATAAAAAGTGAATGTGGGCTTGCCTTCACGGCGCTCCACTGATTTTTCAAAAATTTTTCTGTCCTTCCAGAAATCCAGAATTTCTGATGCAAGGTCCGGGAAGTTCAGACCTTTGTTTTCCTTATATCGCTCCGTCATTTCAATTACACTTAATATTTGATTGGCCGTTTGGCCGGACTACTTTTCAGAATGCTTTGACTTTCCGTTATCTTCATCTTTGTCATCCCCCAGAAATGAAGGATCCAGATCATTCAAAACACTATCATCGTTTTTGATCTCCGCCGGCTTATCAAAAGTGCGTATCAGTGCAGGGAGCAGTATCATATTGGTGAACATGGATATAACCAGCGTTGTTGAGGTCAGCAGACCAAGTGCGATGGTACCTCCAAAATCTGAAAAAGCAAAAATGATAAAGCCGGCAAAAAGTACCACGGACGTATAAACAATGCTCTTTCCGGTTTCAAGAATACTTTCAGAAACAGAGCGCGGCACAAAAAATCCGGTGAGATGAAGTTCCTGACGGTATTTGGCCAGAAATCTGATCGAATTATCCACAGAAATACCAAATGTGATGCTGAAGATAAGCGCAGTGCTTGCTTTCAGGGGAATATCAAAATAACCCATCAGACCCGCAGTAATCATCAGAGCAAGCAGATTGGGGATGAGTGAGATCAGGATCATCCTGAAGTTGGCAAACAGGAACGCCATCGATAAGGTGATAAGTATGCACGCCAGGATCAGGCTCTCTGTCAGGTTATTGATCAGGAAACTATTGCCCTTTATAAAGATTTTTGAGGAGCCGGTAACACCAACGGAAACACTGTCACTTTTTGACCTCAGATTTTCTTTTAATTCAGCAATCAGGATAGCTGCTTTAGGTTCTATAACATTGCGAATCAGTGAGTCCATGCGCTCGGATCCAATATCGGCCATCTGCATGGAAATCCGCATCGTAGAAAAAGTCGTATCGACAAAAGATTTCATTAAACCGGACTGATCGCTTTCTCCACGCATATACCGAAGGATAAATCCTGCTTCCTGTTTACTTGGAAGGTCGTAACGTTCAGGATTATTATTGTAAAAACCCTGTTTCGCAGCCTTTACGAAACTAATCAGGGACAGCGGCCTTGACAGGCCTGGTACACTGTCGAGCGAAGATTCAAAGCGGTCTATCGCCTGAATATTTTTAACATCAAGCAAAGGACGGCGTCTCTTTGTCTGAAGCTTAACCTCCAGCTCCAGAGGCATCACACCACTGAAATTGGATTCAAAAAATGCAAGATCCTTTTTGATAGGACTATCGGAAGGAAGGTCATCGACCATATATGAAACACTCCTTAAGCGAAGCATGCCTGCAAGGGAGAATACAGCCAGAACTATTGAAACGATATAAATGAGCTTCCTGTCGTTGGATACAATCTTGTCAGTATACCTTACAAAAGAACCCAGGATTTTAAAATTGAGATGCTTCAGATGTTTTTCTGTTGGCTCTGGCATCCACATCAAAATTCCGGGAATCATGACCAGGCTTACAATGAACAAAGCAATGATATTAATACCTGCTACGATTCCAAATTCACGCAGGATCGGGATATCCGTAGCAAGTAGTGTCAGAAAACCAATTGCCACCGTCAGATTCGTCAGAAAAGTTGCAAGTCCCATTTTCTGAACTACAATTCGAATGGCCTCAAGCTTATGTTTCCTCTTGTAATATTCAACGTGATATTTATTGAGCAGGTAGATGGCGTTGGTTATTCCAATGGTAACAATTACCGGCGGAATCAGTCCCGACAGCATTGTAATCTTGAAACCGAACAGATTAATCGTCCCCAGCGTCCACACCACCAGAATACTGATCATGAAAAGAGAAAAAAGAACCGCGCGGAAAGAGCGGAAAAAGATCAACATGATCAAGCCGGTTACCAAGGCAGACAGATATAAGAAAAACGAAAGCTCTCTTCTGACCTGCTCTGCAATTTGAGCCCTTATGAAGGGCAGCCCCGCATAATGAAGTTCTATTCCGGTTTGATCCGTAAACACAGATCCAGCTTTTAAAAGTTCATTGGTCAACTGAATCCGCTTTGCAGATTTAATTACATCACTCTCAACTGAGACCAGCGCCATGGTCGCCCCTGTTGAGTTGTTTACCAGCTGATTATTATAAAATCCCTGACCCCTGAAAATTGCTAAAAGACTATCAAGATCAGATTGCGACCGAACGTCAGCAGAGAATAAAGACTGAAGCAGAAATTTATTGTTAATGGTGTCTTTTACCAGAACCCTGACTTCGGGCAGAGACAAAACATCCTTTACCCCATCTATATTTTTTACCCCTGCACAAAAGCGTTCAAAATTCCTGAATTGCTCAAGGCTGAATACCGAACTGTCCTGCAATCCGACCGCAATAATGTTTCCATCTTCACCGAAATTTTGTCTGAAACGATTCAGATAGACCATGTCAGGGTCCTCGGGCGGAACCGTGCGGTTTAGATCATAGCTCATCTCCACCCTTACGGCATACCAGCCCATAATGGCTGTAATAACCAGGATCAGCGCCATGAGCAGGGCACGGAAACGAATGATCAGATCGGCAATTTTAAGCCACATTTTGTAAGGCTATTTAGAACCGGCAAAGGTAAGTATTTAGGCCTTTAATAAAGGGATTCTCCGCTCTGATTTCCTGAAGGATTAATAGCCCATGCTCAGGAATTTTTAATAATTACCCTTGTGAACCAGTCACTTCCCGGCTGTGAACGAACCCATAACAGAATACTGCAGAAACGAGGGGGGAAATAAGCAGATAGCTTTTCAGAACCAAGGGTATCCAGTCAATCATCCGGCCTGCCCCAAACCAATCAGGTGACAAATAAAGAAGAGAGACACCAAACATGCACCGCAGCATTTCCCAGTAAAAAGCTGCCGGCCTGCGGTCCATTAATTCAGAATATGAGTAAACTGTCAGAAAAATGAAGATGCCGTAATAAAATATTGAGGGTGCACCAATGGCAGCAACATTGGCAAAAAGGTAACTTATAAATGCGAGTAGCAGTCCCATCTGAACCATAACCCAGGTGAGCAATCCTGCAGAAGCCGGCGTATCAAACTTATCATAAGAATGAACATCCTCGATTTTATAAACCGGAAACCTGCTAGAAACATCTGCAGGTCTCCATCCCAGAGGCATAAACCAGATTCTTAATTTATCCTTCCACCCTGAGGTAAACCACGCATCGCGGATAAGAAGCCACAGATGCATAAAATTTATACGGATGGGATTCCATGTAAGTACAGGCCTGGTCACACCATATACACAAGGTTCCTCCGCCAGTTCTTCCTGATAGGTCCCAAACCACTTGTCCCAGAAAATAAATATCTGACCATAGTTCTTATCAAGATATACCGGATTGATGGCATGATGAACCCTGTGATGCGAAGGGGTAACAATAATCTTTTCAAGGAAGCCCATTTTATCTATGTGTCTAGTATGATACCAGAATTGAGCAAATAAATGAAGCGGAGCAACAGTGCCAATTACCTGAGGCGGAATACCAAGCAATGCAGCCGGCAAAAGAAAAACGGTGAACAACCTCACAAAGGAAGAAATCGATTGTCTCAATGCACATGCAAGATTGAATTCCTCACTGCTGTGGTGCACAATATGGCCGTTCCAGAAAATATTATATTCATGCGAAATCCGGTGAACCCAGTAACCGGAAAAATCCAGGGCAATAAATGCCGCCATATAGCTCACCCAGCCAATAGGAACCTTCGTCAATGCAACATGCTGTTCCAGCCAACCATAAGTTATTATTGCAACGCTGAGACCAAGCACATCTTTGGTGACATTGGTGATGCCCGAGCTGAGACTTGAAATCATATCATTCAGCCTCACCGTATCATGACCCCTGTACCAGCCATATGCTTTTTCCAACAGTACAAGGACCAGAAATGACGGCATGGCAATGAGCAGAATTTTACCATAGGCTTCCATAGACCACAAATTTAAAAATCAGCCTGTAATGGCCAGATTAACACCAAAGGCTTTTTTTGAGGCTTCTTGACGTATATTAGCACCATGTTTAACTTCAATCTGCTTAAGGACGAATTGTTCAGATTGCTTGGCATTGACAATCTGGTTAAAAGTTTCACTGAATATGTGGAGGCAAGAGTTGCCCTGATAAAAAAAGAAATAAGGGATGAACTCGCCCATCAGATTTCGAGGATCGTCATTATGGTATTTATGATGCTGATTGGTTTACTGACAATCGCATTTTTAAGTATTGCACTTGGCTTCTGGCTCAGCGAACTGCTGGGAAGCAGCACCTATGGATTTCTTTCCGTGGGTGGACTTTATCTGCTCTTCAGCCTGGTGCTCTGGGTTGGAAGAGACCGCGCATCAGATGTACTTGCCGAAAATCTGAAAAGAAAAATGGAACAAAAGCGCTAAACCTATGGAGCTGCCGGAAAAAAATGGAGATGAAAAGCTGGCCATGATCAGCCGGGTAAACAAGAAAAAAACAGAATTGGAGGAAAAGGCCAAAGCACTCGCAGGTCAGACTGATAAAGTCATTCTGAATGCAGTAGCCATCGCTGGAACGCTTGCACTCACTTTCTTCATTGTGCGCAGCATCGCAGGGCGTTCATCAAAAAAATCAAAAGGAGAAAAAGCCGGCGAAATTATTGAGTCAAAAGATTCAGAAGGAAATGATCAATCTCTGCTCTCTGTTATAGGAAGCCGCATTGCAGAAGGAGCAACCATCTTTCTGCTTGGACTTGCAAAAGAACAACTGGCAGGATATCTGAAATCCAGGCAACGGGAGAATGAAAATCCTCAATAGTCTGGTTTCAAAAAAAGACAGCAATAAAAAATCTCTTGCTGTATTAATTGATCCGGATAAGGCAGAAGATTCCGGCTCCTTGCAACACCTGGTGCGACTTGCAAACGAGAATTGCATCGACTTCATTCTGGTGGGCGGAAGTTTGCTGCTTAACGCAGAACTCTCCGGAATCATCAGCGCAATAAGAGACGAAGTTCAGATTCCCGTAGTCTTGTTCCCCGGCAGCCCGCTCCAGATAACTCCCGGTGCAGACGGAATTCTCTTCCTCTCGCTGATTTCAGGCAGAAATCCCGATCTTCTGATCGGACATCACGTGCAGGCAGCTCCGCTCCTGAAAAACCTTGGAATGGAAATTTTGCCCACAGGATATATGCTCATAAACTCCGGAAAAACCACGTCTGTAGCCTATGTGAGCAATACAATGCCAATTCCTGATGATAAATATTCTCTTGCAGCCTGCACCGCAATGGCAGGTGAAATGCTGGGCCTGAAGCTGCTGTACCTCGATGCAGGCAGTGGTGCGGAAAAGGAGATCAGTCCACGGATGATCAACGCAGTAAGAAAAGCTGTTTCCCTACCGATGATGGTAGGTGGAGGAATTAATACTCCAGAAAAAGTTTCAGCTGCAATGGCCGCAGGAGCTGATGTAATCATTGTTGGCAATGCCCTTGAAAAAGATCCAGGCCTGCTCACCGGCATGGCTGAAAAAGTCTATGACTGGAATTTAAACAGGAATGCAGTTGCAGATTAATACTGTTAAGGAATGACTTATTTCTTTTCAAGGCTGATTTACACCATTTTTATCTTACCGGTTTCCCGCCTGCCGTTCCCAGTTTTATATGCGCTCTCAGATGGATTATTTTTTGTGATTTATCACCTTGTGCGTTATCGCCGCAAGGTGGTCCGGGGTAATCTTGATCGCTCATTTCCGGAAAAAGATTCCAAAGAAATATCCCTCATAGAGAAAAAATTCTACCGGCATTTTTGTGATCTCACACTTGAAAGTTTCAAGATGTTCACGATTTCAGAAGGTGAGATCCGCAAACGCATGGTGTTTGAAAATACGGAAGTTTTTGACAGTCTGCTTCAGCAGGGAAAATCAGTGATCGTTGCCGGCGGCCACTACAGCAACTGGGAAATGTTTGCGGTGGCATGTCAGTTGTACTGGAAACATCAGGGTGTCGCACTGTACAAGCCTTTGGCCAATCCATGGTTTGAGAAAATCATGAAAGAAACCCGCAGCAGATTCGGACTTCAAATGGTGCCTATTCAGCAGACTAAGGAATTTTTTGAACAGAAACATCCTGTTCAGGTGGCTACAATTTTCGGAATGGATCAATCTCCCTCCAAAGTGAAATCTTCTCACTGGATGAAATTCCTTAATCAGGACACAGCCGTTATCTTCGGTACAGAGCGGTATTCAAGACGTTTCGAACAACCTGTGGTTTTTGGAAGAATATTAAAAATCAGCAGAGGGTATTACAAAACTCAGTTTGAATTGATAACGGCTGATCCTGGACAATTGCCTCACGGCGCTATTGTTGAAAATGTCATGCGTTTATTGGAGGAAGACATCCGTAAAGTCCCTCACCTTTGGCTGTGGACGCACAGAAGGTGGAAACATAAAAAGCCTGCAGAAGCGCCCTTAGCGGAGTAGCTCTCTGGCAATCACCATGTGCTGGATTTCAGAAGTGCCTTCGTAAATCTCTGTGATTTTGGCGTCTCTCATCATACGCTCCACATGAAACTCACGTACATATCCATAACCTCCGTGAATCTGAACTGCCTCGGTTGTAACCTCCTGTGCAATTTTAGATGCAAATAATTTGGCCATAGCTGCTTCCTTTACGTAGCCCGCACCCTGATCTTTAAGCCATGCCGCATGAAGGATCATAAACCTTGCCGCTTCAATTTTAGTTGCCATATCAGCCAGCTTAAACTGAATGGCCTGGTGTTCGGAAATAGTCTTTCCAAAAGCTTTTCTCTCTTTTGAATAGGCAAGCGCCAGATCATAGGCGCCGGCTGCTATTCCAATAGCCTGCGCAGCAATCCCAATGCGGCCGCCGTTCAATGTAGACATCGCAAAATTGAAACCAAATCCCTCTTCACCTATCCGGTTGGATTTTGGAACTTTGACATCACTAAACATCAGGGAGTGTGTGTCAGAACCCCTAATGCCCATTTTGTCTTCTTTTTTTCCGATTGCAAATCCATCCTGACCCTTCTCAACAATAAGGCAATTGATCCCCTTATGTTTCTTCTCAGGATGTGTCTGTGCCATCACAAGATAAACTCCTGATGTTCCCCCGTTTGTAATCCAGTTTTTGGTTCCGTTAAGAAGATAGTAATCGCCTTTATCCTCAGCACGGGTGTGCTGACTTGTTGCATCTGATCCTGCCTCAGGCTCAGACAGACAGAATGCGCCTGAGTATACTCCGGTCGCAACTTTGGTCAGATACTTCTGCTTCTGTTCTTCCGTTCCATATTTCTCAAGTCCCCAGGAAACCAGAGAATTATTCACTGACATAATCACCGCTGCAGAAGCATCCACTTTAGAAATCTCCTCAATAGCAAGCGCGTAAGAAACAGTGTCCATTCCCCCACCACCATATTCAGGACTCACCATCATTCCCATGAATCCCAGGGAACTCATTTTCTGCCGGAGTTCATCCGGAAAATGTTCATGAATATCCCGGTCAATAACACCAGGAAGTAATTCTTTGGTCGCAAAAGCGCGGGCTGCCTGTCTGACCGCCTCCTGTTCTTCTGTTAGTTTGAAATGCATAAAAAAGGCCTGTTTTAAGGCAGGCCTAAAATTACTCTACGAAAGTTAAATTCCGAACGAGTGTTCGGATTAATCTTCACTATTCATTCCGAGGTACTGCAACACATAATAAATCAGGGTGGTAATAGCACCGATGGCGGCAACCACATATGTCATAGCAGCCCACTTAAGCGCATCTTTAGCCATTCCATATTCACCTGTTGTTACAATTCCTCTGGACTGCACCCATGCCAGGGCTCTTTTGCTGGCATCAAATTCTACCGGGAGTGTAACAAGAGCGAAAAGGGCAAACACGCCATAACACACAATAATGATCAGCAAAGCCGTCTGATAAGGAAGAACCCCGCGCATAAAGAAGGATCCGAATAACATAGCCATGAAGATTACATTCAGGATGCTTGCGCTGATGTTCTGAACAGGAACCATGGCAGAACGAAATTCAAGCATACTGTACGCAGTTGCATGCTGAACGGCGTGACCACATTCATGAGCCGCCACTGCAGCAGCAGCAGCATTGCGTCCATGAAATACATCAGGGCTGAGGTTCACAGTTCTGGTGGCCGGATTGTAATGATCTGTCAGTTCTCCCTCCACACTGACTACCTGAACATCGCGAAGTCCATGGTCTGCCAGCATGAGGCGCGCAATTTCACTGCCTGTAAGGTCGCGCGTTAAATGTGTTACGGAATACTCTCTGAATTTTCTTTTGAGTTTTGAGCTGACCCACCAGCCCACTGCCATAAAGAATAAACCGATTATTAATGCCATAAGGTTATTATTATTTGGTTTTAAAACGATTTCAGGTCAAAAAAGTTCATAAGCTTCTAAAGTAGCAATATAAAGGCCAGTCTCCAATAACTGCCAAATCGTCATCTGGATCTTATCAACCAGAGCGAAATAATCATTGAAATCAATCCTGAAGCAATGAGAATCAGCGTTTGTAATCCATGAAAAATAAAAACCAGTGCCACAGCATCGGATTGTTTCAGGCCGTATAAAGCAACAAGGCCCAGAGGGACAAGCGTATGATAAGAACCTGTTCCGCCCGGCAAAGGGACAGCCATGGCCACAGATCCGAGGGCAAATACAGTAAACACTGCATCTGCTCCAAGGTGGGCAGTCTGGTCAAAGGCTTTGATCACCATCCATGTGGTGAGGAAATACAAAAACCAGATGGCAAAAGAATAAAACAGAAACAACCCGTAGTGTTCCATCCTGAAAATTGTGACCATACCGGTTTTAAATCCACGCAATAGTGCCTGAAATTTTTTATTTTTTTTCAGAAAATGCCACAGTAAGCTACAGACTGCTAAAACTGCAAGAGGCACAAGCACCCATGCCATGCCCGGATTGGGAAAAGAATCAGTCCCGGAAAGTTTTTCTTCAAGAAATCCTCTGAGTTTTTCCCACTCCATCCAGAAGGAAAATGACACAAGTGCGAAAAGACATACAACATCTACCAGACGCTCTGTAACGACAGTGCCAAACGACACTTCTGCAGGAACTTTTTCAAGCTTCCAGAGGTTAATGCTTCGGGAGACTTCACCACCACGCGGAATCACAAGATTTACCAGATAGCCAATCATCAGCGACAAAAATGAGGACGAAGTGGATACTAAGAATCCTGCCGGTTGTAAAAGAAGTTTCCACCTGAGTGCACGCAGCACATGACTTATCATGGCTACAACGAACATCATCAGCAAATAAAATTTATCTGAAGATGCCCAGGTATCCCATAAAAAAGCTGGTGTGCTCTGCCCGGGATTTGGATCAATTGAACTCAGTGAGAACCGGAGTAACGCTGCGGTTACTGCCAGAATGATCAGATACTGTGCTATTGATTTAAGTCGATTCAATGGTACTACCTAAAAGTGCCCTAAAACTATAAAATTCGTTTTAAGCGCTGTCTGATACTTGAAAACGAGGTTTAAACAAAGAGTTTATCTGCCTGTAAATAAATGATATATGAGGTTTTTTCCGTACTTTTGTGGCCTGTTTCTGAAAACTAAAATTTTAGACCATTCCTATGGGGAAATTGAGAATTCTGTACGTTGCAAGTGAAATCGTTCCCTTTCTTCAGACCACTGAAGTTTCAGAATTTGTGCGCAAACTTCCACAGGCCATGCAGGAAAAAGGCATGGAGATCCGAATTCTGGTTCCGCGTTTCGGCCTGATCAATGAACGTAAAAATCGTTTGCACGAAGTGGTCCGCCTGTCAGGCATTAACATTGCCGTTGGTGAAGAAGAAAAGCCCCTGATTATAAAAGTGGCGTCTATTCCTAATGCCAAACTGCAGGTCTACTTTATTGATAATGAAGATTATTTCCACCGCAAATCAGTTTTCCACGATAAGGAAAATAAGTTTTATGCCGATAATGATGAGCGGGCCATCTTTTTCTGCAAGGGTGTCATTGAAACGGTCCGAAAGCTGGGCTGGTCCCCTGATATCGTTCATTGTAACGACTGGATTACCAGCTTTATTCCGCTTTATCTGAAGACCACCTATAAAAACGATCCGCTCTTCAAAAACACAAAAACGGTATTCACTATTTACAACAACAGCTTCACCCATAAATTCAACAATGATATTTTGGAGAAAGTGAAGATGCTTGATATTGAAGACGGAATGCTGGGTGCTTTAAAGACGGCTGATTACGAAGGTTTTGTTAAACTTGCGGCTCAATTTGCAGATGTTGTTTCCGTAGCCGGTGACAATAAAAAACTGGAAGGTTTAGTTAAAAAGTTAAAAGAGAAGAAAGTTGAAACCATCGAGAAAGACGACAACTACGCGGAATCATTTTACAACCTGTACACCGACCTGGTCGGTTAATTCCGGCCTGCGACTTCGTACAGTCTCCGGTCTTCTGCTCTTAACCATTGTCGCGTTCTTAAGCGCGTGTACAGAAGACTCTGCCTTACTGGGCTTTAAAAAAGATGTCCAGCGAATCGGGTTATATTATAAAGAATTTGATATCCCCGCAAGGACCATTCAGTCCGACTCCCTGAGAAGCGATAACGTCAGAATCTTTATTGACGAACCCGTGCAGGTCAATTTGGACAGACTTATGACCGGAAATACCAATGACCCGGTCTTTGGACAAATCAACACAGAGCTCTACACACAATTCATGACGCCCCTGACAAGGGCAAGACTCGTCAGAGAAAATGTAACCCTTGATAAGGTTACATTAACGCTGATGCATGATTACTATTTTTACGGTGATACCACAGTGGCCTCTGATCATACATTTGAGGTAAAGAAAATATTCAGACAAGGGATTGACAGAGATCTGAATTATTTCACGAAATCTGAAGTAAGTGTTTTCTCAACACCCATCGGTCAGGCGACCTGGACTTTCAATCCGGACTCCATTCGGAAACATATTAAACTCAACAACGACAAAAACACCAATAACGACGTCTTTGACAGTCTGTATTTTGAACTTGACCGCGCGTATGGCCAGCAGTTACTGGATTCGGTGCTTACAATCAAAGACACTATTGATGTAGCCGAAGCCGATAAATTCCAGCAGGCCTTCAGAGGCCTGGGTGTAATTCCAACAAATAGCAATCTGGTCATGGGTTTTAACTCCGGCAACTTCAAATCCAGGGTCACCGTATATTATTTCTACCTTGAAAATGGTCAGCAGAAACGGGGAAAATATGTTTTTATCCTGGGCAGCCCATATGCGGCCAGCTACACAAGCATCAAGTATAACAGAGCCGGTACATCACTCTCCGGTGTCACTAGTAAATACACTGATTATGATGTGCCTGACGGATATACCTACATACAATCAGGTACAGGCCTTTTTGCTAAACTGGATATGTCGGACTTTTATAGCTACTTCGATACCATTAAAAGTCCGTTGCTGAATTCCGTTGAGCTGATTGTGCCGACTCCGGCGCCCTCGGCAAGAAATCATTTCAGCAAACCCGCAAACCTGTTTTATCAGTTTCTTGCAAATAACAATCGTTTTTACCGGCCGGTAAGGCTTGAAACCAGAGAAGACGGCTTGTTGATTGAGCGAATTGACCAACAATTTCAGTTAACCTACCATTCTGAACTTGGTGAAAATTTTACAGCCTATGCAAGAGGGGATGACAACAGCGGATTAAGAATTCCTTTTACCGAAACTACCGAGGGAAATTTCTACCGTGCATTCCTCACTGAATATTTTCAGTACCAGTTGAATCTGCCAATCATATATCCCCCATTCAAATACATTGCACTGTACCCATCTGATTCGCCCTATGGAAAATCTCTTAACGGAATTTCTTTTCCGAGCAATCAGGTCAAACTCAGGGTGTATTATTCAAAGCCACTTTTGAAATAGAAAAAAGACAGGAATAAATTTAAAAGGGAGGTAAGCCTCCCTTTTTTATTTCCATCCCGAGCAGTGTTTTTATGATATTTGCGCAAAATCATCATATGCCAAAAGAGATCATTTACACTGCATCTGCACCGGAGCCAATTGGCCCGTACGCTCAGGCGGTCATGGCCGGAAATTTTTTATTTGTTTCAGGTCAAATCGCGATTAATCCGGCTACAGGAACATTTTCTTCAAACTCTGTTGAAGATGAAACAAGACAGGTGATGAGTAACCTTATGGCCGTTTTGTCAACAGCCGGCATGGACTTTAAAAATGTTGTCAAGTGCACGATTTTTCTGACAGACATGAATGACTTCCCGGTGGTAAATAAAATTTATGGAGAAAGCTTTTCAACCAACCCGCCGGCAAGGGAAACTGTGGAGGTCAGAAGACTTCCAAAAGATGCGAAGGTTGAAATATCCTGTATAGCGGTAAAATAATCTCTATAAGATGAATCCGGTCCGAGTTCGGTTTGCACCCAGTCCAACAGGCGGCCTTCATATCGGAGGTCTCCGTACAGCTTTATATAACTACCTGCTTGCCCGTCAAACCGGCGGAACAATGATTCTCAGAATTGAGGACACTGACCAATCCAGGTTTGTTCCGGGAGCCGAACAATATATTCAGGAGTCGCTGACATGGGTCGGCATTTCCATTGATGAAAGTCCGACTCAGGGAGGCCCATTCGGTCCCTACCGTCAGTCGGAACGAAAAGATATATACGACAACCACATCCGGCTCTTGCTTGAAAGCGGTAAAGCGTATTATGCTTTTGATACGGAGCAGGAGTTGGAACAGATGCGCGACCGGCTTAAAGCTTCCGGAGCTTCTGCCCTGCAGTATGATCATTCCATAAGATTACAGATGAGGAATTCCCTGACCTTACCAGAAGATGAAGTAAAAAAACTTGTGGGTGAGGGTAAGTTCGTCATCAGGATGAAAGTTGAACCCGGCCAATCTGTTGTTCTCAATGATATCATACGGGGAAATGTGCAATTTGACTCCGGTCTGCTTGATGATAAAGTGCTTATGAAATCAGATGGAATGCCAACCTATCACCTGGCCAACGTAGTTGACGACCATTTGATGAAAATCACACATGTAATCCGCGGGGAGGAATGGCTTCCCTCGGCTCCTCTGCATGTTTTATTGTATAAGGCATTTGGATGGGCTGATACCATGCCAAGGTTTGCTCACCTTCCGCTGCTTCTGAAACCTGACGGCAATGGTAAACTCAGCAAACGTGATGCCGACCAACTTGGGTTTCCGATTTTTCCGTTGAACTGGGTTGATCCAAGGACAAATGAACTTTCAGTCGGCTACCGTGAGTCTGGCTACCTGCCTGAGGCATTGATTAATTTTCTGGTATTTCTCGGATGGAATCCAGGCACGGAGCAGGAGATTTTTTCAATGAACGAGCTGATCAGTACTTTCTCCATGGAAAGGATTGGTAAAGCAGGGGCCAAATTTGATATCCAGAAGGCAAGGTGGTTTAATCAGCAGTATTTGAAGGTTAAAACAAATCAGGAAATTGCTGAAATACTTTTAACCTTGCTTCATCCCAAAGGAATTGCCTGCAGTCATGAACGCGCTGTTAAAATTGCAGAGGCTCTTAAAGAACGGATTACATTCCCTCAGGAGTTGCTTACAGCCTCGGACTTTTATTTCCATGCACCTGAAAAATTTGATCTGACCATCGTTTCAAAAAAATGGAATGATCAGGCAGGAAAAGTTTTGATTGAATTTGCAGAATCAATCCGTAACCTCAGCGACCTTAATAAGTCTTTGGCACAGGATTGTTTTGAGAAAGTATGTAATGACCAAGGAGTTAAGCCAGGTCAGATTCTTCAGTTGCTCAGGATCACTGTAAGCGGTGCCGGCGCAGGTCCGGACCTCATGCTTTCTCTTGAAATTCTTGGCGGTCATGAATGTGCTGAAAGAATCAGAAAGGCCGTAAGTGTATTCTCAAATTCATAACCACATAAAAATTAATCAACAATATGAATTCACATGTGATTGATTATCAAATTAAAGGTGAAAGCATTCAGATCGTTGAGATTGAGCTTGATCCGATGGAAACCGTAATCGCTGAAGCGGGCGCGATGCTTTTTATGGAGGATGGCATTCGCTTTGAAGCAAAAATGGGTGACGGATCCGCTATGCGGCAGGGACTTTTTGACAAACTGATTTCTGCAGGCAGCAGGATGCTGACAGGTGAAAGTTTGTTTATGACACATTTCACAAACCATGGAAATAAAAAAGCGCGGGTAGGATTCTCTGCTCCTTATCCCGGAACCATCATACCCGTAGATTTAGCCACTATGAGCCGGAATGAACTTGTTGTGCAGAAAGACGGGTTTTTATGTGCAGCCTTAGGGACAAAACTTTCAATTGTATTCAACAGAAAAATCGGTTCAGGTTTGGTGGGTGGTGAAGGCTTTATTCTTCAAAAGCTTCAGGGAGATGGCAGGGCTTTTGTTCATGCAGGTGGCACCGTCATAGAGCGTACATTGAATAATGAAACCCTGAGAGTAGATACCGGTTGCGTGGTGGCCTTTGAGTCGCACATTGATTTTGATGTTGAATCGACAGGCAGCCTTAAGTCCATGGTGTTCGGCGGCGAGGGGTTATTTCTCGCAACGCTGAGGGGAACAGGAAAGGTCTGGCTTCAATCTATGCCTATCAGAAAACTTGTCCAGGCACTTTCTCCTTATGGCAGAAACAGCAGCAAGGAATCCGGAGGTCTGCTTGGAGGCCTGTTCGAAGGCTGATCAGGAGTATCCGGTAGACAACCAAACCAATGCACCATAAAATGCAAACCTGACAATTCTTGAAATAGTCAGAAGCAGAAAATATTTCAGTGGCAGGTTTACTGAACCTGCAAGCATACATGTTGCAGAGAAAGGCACTGGCGTCACGGCGCCAACAACGACAAGGAACCCTCCGAATTTTCTCAATCTTCGGTCATATTGTGCAAGATAGCGGCGGTGTATCTTAGTATAAGATTTGGTCTTTGCAAAAAATCGGCCAATAAAATATCCAAGAACACCGGCGGCGTACGATATTAATGTAAGTATTGTGAGATTGGTTACGTATTCGGAAAGAACACCTTTCGTTTTCCAGATCAACATGAATATTTCCGGAGGAAGGATTCCGAATATTATTTCAGAAATCGTAAAAATGCTGAGCAATAAGATTACGTTGTCGCCTACCTGATTAATTTGTTCGCGGTAAACATCCAGCTCTTTCTGAACAAGCAGGTAAGCAATAATGATTACAACAAACCAGGCAAGGCCCTTGGCAAGGTTCTTAAAGAGAAAAGAAAATTTTGACTCTTCTGATTCCATAGCTATCAGCCTCGGATAGGATAGCGCTTGAAGGGAACATCAGGGTTAAACAATTTCCTGTAAGTGGCATGACGCTTGGAGACCGTGACATTAATCTGCTCGCACATCTTTATCATTTTCGTATTGAAATCCCCGATCCAGTTCATCTCATAATCTACATAGCGAAGATACTTAGTCTGAATCAATTCGCGGAAGCTTTCAATAATCGCCCCATCCACACCTTTACCCTGATGCTCTGGAACTATACCGAACAATACTCCAAACGCCTTGGAGTTTGTTCCGCGTAACTGATGCCACAGAAAAGTCAGCTTTCCGGCAATTCCCATTTTTCCGTTTACATGCTTAAAAATCTGATTGACCTCAGGAAGCGACAGAAAAAAGGCAATTGGTTCATTATGATAATATCCAAACCAGAGCAGCTTTTCATCCATGATTGGTTTCATCTGCTTTACCAGCGATTTAGCCTGAAGTGAGGTAAGTTCAGGGATCTCGGATCTGTTCGCCCAAGCCTTATTATAGACTGTCCGGATCAATTCCGGGAGTTTATCCCATTCTTTTTTCTTCAGATAATCAAACCTGTAGGCAGGATCTTTTTTGATTAATTCATTTTTCATCAACAACCTTTCACCCACAGGTCCCAGAACTTTCCTTCCGAAGGTAAACTGATAGAAGTAAACCTGGAAACCATACTCTTCAAAAAAATTTCTGTAGTAAGGGAAATTGTAATTACACTGATAATTTGGATCCAGATCAAAACCTTCAATAAGTAATCCCCACCACTTGTCACGGTTTCCAAAATTCACCGGGCCATCCATCGCCTCCATTCCTTTTGATACAAGCCACTGCCGGCATTGATCAAAGAGTAAAAATGCAGCCTGCTTATCCTCTGTGCATTCAAAAAAACCTATTGCGCCTGTGGGTTGGTCATTACCTTTGCTTGCATACTTACGATCATAAAAAGCAGCAATCCTGCCGATCACTTTTCCCTGGTTATCTTTTAATAACCACCTAATCGCCTCTCCGGTTTTGAATGCCTTGTTTTTTTCAAGATCAAAAACTCCTTCAATATCCTTGTCAAGCGGACGTATCCAGTGTGGACTATTCCGGTAAAGAGAAACCGGCAGCTTAATAAAATCCTGCTTATCTTTTAGTGTTATGACCTCATGCAGTTTCATGCTGCTCAAAAGTAATTAATGCGAAAACCTGAAAATGCAGTCAGAATGTCAAAGGGGAAAAACTTTTAGTTTTTAAGCGCTTCAGCACCTGCAACGATTTCAAGGATTTCCTTGGTAATGGCAGCCTGTCTTGTGCGGTTATAAGTCAACTTCAGTTCCTTCAGAAGTTCTCCCGCATTTTCAGTTGCCTTATCCATGGCCGTCATCCGTGCTCCATTCTCTGCCGCATTGCTGTCAAGCAATGCTTTAAATAACATAACATGCAGGGATTTCGGAATAATTCCGCTAAGGATCACCTGTACGTCAGGCTGAAAAATATAGTCTGTTTCAGGCCCGGACTGAGCGCTTTTTTCAGCAGGTGCTACGGGCAGAAACTGTTCAGTAGAGAGGATCTGAGTAGCCACATTCTTAAACTGATTGTAAATAATCTCTACCCTGTCAAACTGCTCCTTCCTGAAAGCATCCATGATAAATGCTGAGATCGCTGAAGATGCATCATAGGAGAGGCCTGAAAAAATATTCCAGTAATCAGAAATCATCGGGTAATTCTTTTTAGAGAAAAACTCGAAAGCCTTTTTACCTAAAGGGAGGATGGTTACCGAAGTATTTTGATAAACCTCCTGTATGCGTCGTCCGGTAGATTTCAAAACAGAGGAGTTAAAGCCCCCGCAAAGTCCACGATCTGAGCTGACCACTACAAGTAAAACACGCTTAACTTCCCGTTCTCTGTTGTACCAGGTTTCAGAATCACCACCGCTTGCAGACAGATTACGAAGTAACCCATCCATTCGGGCAGCAAAGGGCCGCATCTGTATAATCCGGTCTTGTGATTTTCTCAGCTTTGCAGCCGCCACCATTTTCATGGCTTTGGTGATCTGCTGAGTGGAAGTCACTGAAGAGATCCTGAGTTTTACTTCCTTTAAACTTGCCATACTTCGTTTTGAAAAATAGAATTAATATTTGGCAGCAAGCTGCAGCGCAATGTTTTTCACTGTCTCCAGATCTGCATCTTCAAGTTTACCGGCACGGAAATTTTCAAGAATATTCTTGTGCTGTACCTTCAGAAGGCCGATAAATTCTTTTTCAAAATCACGCACCTTGCCGACTGAAACTTTGTCGATGTAACCTTTAGTGGATACATAGATTATGGCAACCTGCTCTTCAACAGGAACGGGAGCATACTGAGGCTGTTTAAGAATTTCAAGATTCCGACGGCCGCGCTCAATGGTAAGCTTGGTAGAAGCATCGAGGTCCGATCCGAATTTGGCGAATGCCTCAAGTTCCCGGAACTGTGCCTGATCAAGTTTCAGAGTTCCGGCCACTTTCTTCATTGATTTAATCTGTGCAGAACCTCCTACACGGGAAACCGAAATACCTACGTTAATGGCAGGACGGATACCTGAGTTGAAGAGGTTTGTCTCAAGGAATATCTGACCATCTGTAATCGAAATAACGTTGGTCGGAATATACGCCGACACATCGTTGGCCTGAGTTTCAATAATCGGAAGTGCTGTCAGTGATCCACCGCCTTTTACCTTATTTTTAAGTGAAGCAGGAAGATCATTCATATCCTTTGCAACGGAATCGTCGTTGATAACTTTTGCCGCACGCTCCAGAAGACGTGAGTGCAGATAGAAGATATCACCGGGATAAGCCTCGCGGCCGGGTGGACGACGAAGCAGAAGAGAAACCTCACGGTACGCAACAGCCTGCTTGGAAAGGTCATCATAAATAACCAGTGCAGGGCGTCCGGTATCACGGAAGAATTCACCGATTGCAGCACCTGTGAATGGAGCAAAGAACTGCATGGGAGCAGGATCAGAAGCATTCGCCGCTACAATGATTGTATACGGTAGTGCTCCTGCCTTTTCAAGAGTTGCAGCTACGTTGGCAACTGTGGATGCCTTTTGGCCGATAGCCACGTAAATACAGTAAACAGGTGTACCACGCTCGTAAAACTCCTTCTGATTGATAATGGTGTCAATCGCTACTGCAGTTTTACCAGTCTGGCGGTCACCAATGATCAGCTCACGCTGTCCTCGGCCAATCGGAATCATTGAGTCAATTGCTTTGATACCTGTCTGAAGAGGCTCGTTCACAGGTTGACGATAAATTACACCCGGAGCTTTCCGCTCAAGCGGCATTTCATAGAGTTCACCGGCAACGGGACCTTTACCATCAATCGGATTTGCAAGGGTGTCAACAACGCGTCCCAGCAGACCTTCTCCAACTTTTACAGAGCCGATTTGTCCGGTTCTTTTAACGGTATCACCTTCCCGGATGTCCTTGGAATCACCGAATAATACGGCTCCCACATTATCCTCTTCAAGGTTCAACACCAGCGCACGCACACCATTCTCAAACAGAAGCAGTTCGCCTGACTGTGCTTTGGTGAGGCCGTAGATGCGGGCAACGCCATCGCCGACTGAAAGGACGGTACCAACTTCTTCAAGCTGTGCCTGTGTTTTTGAGCCGGCCAGCTGTTCTCGCAGGATTGCTGATATTTCTTCAGGTCTGATATCACTCATGATTCAATAAATTAAAATTCTCTTTTATAAGGGTTGTAACTGAATTTCAAACGAAGGGCATTAAGCTTACCTGAGATGGAAGTGTCGATTTGCTGATCTCCGACATTAAGGACAAATCCACCAATCAGGGAAGGATCAATTTTTTCAACAAGTTCTGTCTTTTTCTGTCCGCTTAGTTTTTTTGCAACTGCTTCAAATTCTGCACGGATAGATGCATCGATTGCTGAGGCCGTGGTTACGGAAGCCAAACCAATTCCATGGTACTCGTTATAGGCACGGTGGAAATCATTGGCAATAGCCGGGAGCAGGGGCTCACGGTTCTTACGGGTAATGATATCCAGAATGGCCCATGTGAGGCTATGCACTTTTCCTTTGAAGATTTTTTCGAGGATATCTCTTTTGCGCTCATGCTTTATGATCGGGCTTCGCAGCATAACCAGGAAGTCACGGTTGTTATCGCATAATTCATCAAACATCTTCATATCCCTGTTCACTTCTTCAAGGGAATTTTGTTCCACTGCAAGACCCAGCAGGGATTTCACATATCTCGAGGCAACGCGCTGGTCGGCCATGTGATCAGTTAAGTTTGATTTCTTTAATAAACTCCTCAACCATGTCCTTCTGCGCCTTATCGGAAGAAAGATTTTTCTTCAGAAGTTTTTCAGCGATTTCGATGGAAAATAAAGCTACCTGAGATTTTACATCGCGGAGGGCTGCCTGTTTTTCAGTATTGATGACCGCTTTGGCGTCTTCTATGAGTTTATCGGCAGACTTTCTTGCCTCTGTCTGTGCCTGATCAATCAGGCGGTTTGCTGCTTCGCGCGCATCACGAACAATACGATCACGCTCTTCGCGGGCTTCCTTCAGTAGTTTTTCATTTCCGGCCTGAAGTGCTGCCATTTCAGCTTTTGCCTTTTCAGCAGATTCCAGAGCCTGACGGATTGATTCTTCCCTTTCATTAAGTGCACCAATAATCGGTTTCCAGGCAAATTTTGCCAGAAAAAGGAACAGTGCGATGAACACAACCGATTGCCAGAATAAAAGACCGGTGCCGGGGGTTAGTAAGTCCATATTTCTTAATTTCTGATTTTAAAATTTAAAAGAAGGTCCTGTCCGGCCAATCGCCATAGACAGGTCCTTCAAATTTTTTCCTTATGACTTGTTTGAAATAAGGAAGCAGATCACCAGCGCGAACAAGGCAGCAACCTCAACGAGGGCTGCAATGATCAGCATGGAACCCTGAATCTTGTTGGCAGCTTCAGGCTGACGTGCCATGGCTTCCATAGCAGATCCACCGATACGTCCTACACCAATTCCGGCACCAATAGCTACAAGACCGGCACCAATTCCGGCACCCATGATCGCGTAGCTGATGTCCAGTAATAAACCTAATGACATAAGTTTACGGTTTACAGTTTAAAAAATCCGGGATTTTCCCGGAGTATCGTCTCAGAGCTTGCGCCCTGTAATTTCATTTTAATGATGATCGTGTTCCTCAACAGCCAGCCCGATGTAAAGTGAAGAGAACAGGGTAAATACATACGCCTGGATTCCGGCCACAAGCAACTCAATCAGATTAATAAATATTACAAAGATGGAAGCGCCTATGCCGGCACCCCAGCTATGGAAAATAAATGTCAGACACAGCAAACTCAGTAATACGATGTGACCTGCAGTGATTGCAGCGAACAATCGCACCATGAGAGAAAAAGGCTTGGTGAAGATTCCTATGATTTCCACAGGAAGGATAATCACACGAAGTGGCAGCGGAACGCCCGGAGTCCAGAAAATGTGTGACCAGTAGGCCTTATTTCCACTGAAAGATGTGATCAGGAAGGTAAAAACGGCCAATGCCATTGTTACTGCAATATTTCCGGTAAGGTTTGCCGCACCGGGCAGAAGTCCCAGTAGGTTACCAAACAGAATAAAAAAGAAAAGCGTCAGAAGGTATGGAAGATAACGCTCATACCGTGGACCAATATTGGGCTTTACAACCTCATCTTTAACAAAAAGTATGATGGGCTCCATGAAAGACTGAATTCCTGAGGGCGCTTTACCGGCATTTTTGCGGTATCCTTCCGCAACACGGAGAAAGATGAAAACAATCAGCAGCACGTTGACAAACAGCATGGCCACATTCTTGGTAATTGAGAAGTCCAGAACTGCCTTTTTTGAAGTTCCAAGGTAAATATGGCCGTGGTCAAGGGTATAACCCTTGTAGGGGATTATATTATGATCTGCATCATAAAAATTGGCGGAAGAGAAAACCTCCAATCCCAAACTATCAGAGTAAACAATTACGGGAAGAGGCAAAACAAGGCCATCCGCAAAATGCCACACGTGATCATCCTGAACGTGGTGAAGAATAACCTCACTTACGTCAAGGGGACCACCCTCCCCTCCTTCAGAGTCTGCAAAAGCAATTGAAGGCGTTGTAATGATCAAAAACGCGAAAAATGCCTTCAATATGCTGTTTTTCAATGATTTGAACGGTGCCTCCATGGTTGGGTAAAAATGCCTGCAAAACTATTCATTAATCCCTCAAAAAGAAACCCTGCAAGTGGAATATTTGGGTTTCGACGCAACCCTTGATTCATTTAAAACCCTCTGCGACCTTCATTGGCAGCATGCTTCCGGTATGAAACTTAAATCTGACACTTAGCCTCATTTTGGCAGATTGACTCGGCGGTAAAGGACTGAGATCTCCAGGACAAGGAAAATGATGTAATTAAACGCTATAAAAACGGTGTTTGCGACAATACCTTCCCGGTCCGCCATTCCAATGGCAACCATGGATAAAAGAATAAAAGTGAACTTAACCACAAGGGCAGTCATATACCTGGAAACAAAAGTCTCCTTATCTGAAGTGGTGAAAAACAATTTGTAAATGAGTGCATTCCATAATGAATACAGAACTGTTATCTCAAAAAGAAAAGATGGGCGGGGTAACCCGGCTGTTAAGGAAATGGATACAGAAATAAGGCTGACGGCCGCACCCAGCAAAAGGCTCAGAAAAAAATACCTAAAGGAACTCAACGCTCTTTATTAAGGTCAATACGCAGTTTGTAAATAATACCGGCGAAGGTGGAAACAATAAGAGTTATAAGCACAATGGGGGTGGTTCCCCACTTCTGATCCAGCCTGAATCCTACCCATGCCGCAAAACCTATGGCAGCTGCCATCTGTATGGCCAGCGAACTGTATTTAAGAAACGGGCTAAGCTGTTTTTGATTCTTTTGATCTGATTCCATTATCAGAGATTCTCAGATTTCTTGCATTCCCCATGGTACACTTGCCGTTAAACGAAGCTCCCGGTTCTACTACAAGTTTAGAGGTTTGGATATCTCCCTCCGTAACCGAAGTGGATTTTAATGTAAGCAGCTCGCCGATCTCAAGATTACCCTTAACCTCACCTTCTATATCTGCATTTAATGCCAGGATATCTCCAAGTACGGAACTCAACGGGCCCAATACCACCTTTGATCTGGACGTTACATTTCCTGTTACTTTTCCTTCAATTCGGATGGTTCCGGATGTTTCAATATTGCCTTCAATTACAGTACCCTTTCCTACCAGAGTACTTGAATTGCTGAGTTCTTCAGCGGCCTTTTTCTGTTCTTTTGTTGTGAGCATAGGTCAGATTATTAGGTTAAAAAGTAATGAATTCTTCAGGATTTATTGCATTTCCGTTGTACCATAATTCAAAATGCAGATGTGGTCCGCTGGTCATTTCTCCGCTGTTACCAACAATAGAGAGGATTTCGCCGGCATTTACAAATGCTCCTGCTTTTTTCAACAGCTCTGCATTATGCTTATAAACTGAAATAAGATTGGCCTGATGCTGAACCATGATCACATATCCTGAATCCTGTGTCCAGGAAGATAAAATCACGGTTCCATCTGCAATACATTTAATGGGCTCATTGGCTTTTGTGCCTATGTCCACACCGAAATGTCCTCGCCTTGCATCGTATTTGTCAGTGACAAAACCTGTAATAGGAGAAAAGAAAAATGTCTCCTGCAGTTCACTATAATTGTTGCCTGTGAGGCCTGAAAGCGATAAATCAGTTTGCTCAAACTCTTTCCGGAACTCACCTGTCGATTCACCAAGACTTAAATCACCGGGCTGACCAAGAGTCTTATTCTGGCCTTTCAACAGCTCGGACGGATCAGAGATTCCTGTGGTATCGCCACGAAGAATTTTTTGTATGCTGTTAATGAACCTGTCTTTTCGTTCAACTTCAACAACCAGGGAGTCCATCCTGATGGCAAGCTCCATGAGTTGCTGACTGGCCTCACGTTGTGCATGGCGCGGGTCATACCACTTTGCCAGCAAGGTTTGGGCAAGAAAAAGGCAAAGCAGAAAAAGCCCTGTAAAAGTTATGCTTAGAATTACCAGAACACGGCCATTGGACAGTCCTGCAAGGGTCCGCTCCTCCAAGTTATCTTCATTTCGGATCACTACCTGGAAGCGTGAAGTGAGCCGGTCCAGCAGATTTCTTTTCTGTTTAGCCATAGACGAACCGCAAAAATAAAATTTAAGCGCAAATAGTTAATTGATTGTCTGTATTTTAAACCCCCGCCCCTAAACTTTTTTTCTAAACCGGAATAATTGCAGTTAACCGGTCAATGAAGGAATTTTATACCCTTATTCGCCTAATGATAACGATCGGAATCGATGACTTTTTAAAAATGCGGAGTGAACTTCCTGTAGTGGATGTTCGTTCTGAAGCTGAATTTGAGGAAGGGCATGTTCCTGGCGCTGTTAATATACCCTTACTGAAAAATGAGGAAAGAGTTCAGGTGGGAACAGATTACAAGCAAAAGGGAAAAGATCAGGCAGTCCGTACAGGATTCAGGCTTGTAGGTCCTAGGTTGAGCACTTTAATGGATCAGGTCGTTTCATTTTCAGAAGGAAGGGAACTTCTTGTTTACTGCTGGCGTGGTGGCATGCGTTCAGAAAATTTCTGCAATTTTTCCTCAATGGCCGGAGTAAAGACAAGGCGTCTGACCGGCGGATATAAGGCCTACAGAGAAAAAGTTCAGGAGATTTTCACTCAAAAACTACCCTTAATAGTAATAGGTGGAAAAACAGGCAGCGGAAAAAGCGACATCCTGCGGGCTCTGGAAAAAGCCGGAGAACAAATTATTGACCTTGAAAATCTTGCCAGCCACAAGGGCAGTGCCTTCGGAGGATTGCTACAACCCCCTCAGCCTTCCAATGAACAGTTTTTGAACAATCTGTTTGAAAATATTATCAGCCTTGATCTGAGCAGACCTGTATGGGTAGAAGATGAATCAATTTCTATCGGAAAGATTTTTCTTCCTAAAAGTTTTTTCGAACAAAAAAAGAATGCACCAGTTGTTCAGATAGAGGTGGAAAAAATTATTCGGGTTGACCGACTTGTGCATGAGTACGGCACTGCTCCCAGAGATCAGTTTTTGGCAGCTATGGAAAAAATCATCAAGAAACTAGGGGGACAAAACTTCAACATAGCGAGAGATTTTCTGATGAAGGGCGACATGCACCATACCATTACTATTCTTCTGGATTATTACGATAAGACCTATTCATTTAGCCTGGATAAAAAATCGGAAGGAATCATTTCTGTTTATAACTGGGATGGTAAGGAATTTGATCAACTGATTACTCATCTCAAAATAGCTGCTGAAAAATTCAGGATGAAAATTCATCCTCAGACCGATCATGCTGATTAAAACCAGAGGAATTGTTTTTCGCTTTACCAGATATGGAGATTCATCCATTATTGTATCTGTATTCACTGAGCATGCAGGGTTACAGTCATACATCATAAAGGGAATAAGAAAAAGCAAACATGGAACCGGCATTGCGCTATATCAGCCTTTAACCATCCTGGACATGGTGGTTTATGAACGGGATGGTGCCTCTGTAAACCATGTGCGCGAGGCAAAGTGCAGACATATCTACCGCCATATACCGGGAAATATGATTCGCGAAACCATTGCATTTTTTATTAACGAGCTGATGACCCGGTCAATCCGCGAACAATCGCATCCTGAAGAATTGTATGAATATCTGGAGCATTCGCTTTTACAACTCGACGGCGAGGCGGAACCTCCAAATGACTTTCATCTTCATTTCATGTCAGGCCTAAGCTGCCACCTGGGATTCGGCGCCAGGCAAACAGCTGAAATTGCAGGAGGAAGAGTTTTGCCTGATGAGCTGCAGGCAGGCCTCCAGCATATACTTGACGGCAACAGATCAAACCTAAGCCGTGAATACCGTCGGGAAATTCTCGCACTGCTTGCGGATTTCTACAGAGACCATATTGAAAATTTCGGTCAGCTTAAGTCTGTCGAAGTGCTGCAGGAAATACTAAGTAATTCAGAACAATGAAAAGGCCGGTAAACATTTCAGGCTGTTGCACCCTGGCAACTGCTCCCTGCACCGGCAGTGCACGCATAACAATGGAGGCCTGTAACAATCTGCCTTCGTTTGATGCCGGTAAGATCAAAATCAAAAATGCGATCCTGAGATGTTTTCATTTTAAGGCCAAGCATCTGATTAAAGTCACAATCATATAAATTTCCCTGCCAGTCAACAGATATGGTGTTCCGGCACATAAGGCCCTGAAATGTTGCCGGATTGAAAGCCATAACCAGTTTCTCAAGATAGGCCTCTGCATTTCCGGAGGTAATCAAGTAATCCAGAAATCTGCTTACAGGCACATTTGTGATGGTCAGCAATCTGTTAAAACCTATGCCGTATTTTTCTTTCAGTGCGACTTTAAATTCTTTTTCAAGTTCTGTCTGGTCACCGGGTAAAAATGCACCCGATGGATTGTACACCAGATCAATTATCAAACCTGAGTCAGGATCACCATAACCTGCCTGATTAAGCATCTTCAAGGCGCATATAGATTTCTCAAAAACCCCTCTGCCACGCTGTCGGTCGGTACGCACAGAATTATAGAAAGGTAAAGAAGAACAAATTCTGACCTTATTAGCTGCAAAGAACTCCGGCAGACTATTGTAAGTGGGATTTGAAACAAGGATGGTAAGATTGGAGCGGACAATAATTTCAGCTATTCCTGTTTGAGCCGCCCTTTCAACAAAACTGCGAAACCCGGGATGCATTTCAGGCGCGCCACCGGTTATATCAAGCGTCGTGAAAGAATATTTTTTTAATGCATTCAGACAAGCCTGCATGGTTGCCTCATCCATCCGCTCTTTGCGATCCGGGCCGGCATCCACATGGCAATGTGCGCAGGTCTGGTTACACATATACCCAATATTCACCTGCAAAATCTCAGGTGTTGCCGGAACAAATTCAGACATTCCGCATTCACTCAGCTTTTCATGGAAAGCCGGGATACAATGGTTACTTTTTGAAATCCCTTCCAGAATTTCATTTTGTTCCTGTGTTGATGAAAGCCTGTGGCTTCGTGCATGAAGTGACCGCATTCCGGAAGTTACATTGATATTTTTTTTACCTTGTTCATCATCTGAACTCCATGAACCAGTGATGCCCCGCCCCTTATGGCTGTAGCAACATGCAGGGCTTCCATCATCTGTGTTTCCGTAGATCCCTTTTCAAGGGCACTCTGTGCATAGGCATCAATGCAATAAGGACATTGAATGGTGTGGGCTACTGCAAGTGCGATCAGTGATTTTTCTCTGGCTGTTAACTCACCGGGCTTAAAAACTTCATTGTAATAGCTGAAAAACTTTTGAGCGAGTGTCGGCTCCCACTCAGCAATATTCCCAAACTTTTTAAGATCCTCAGGGTTGTAATATGTCTCCATGCATTATTGGGTTATCTGTCTCCGGATTAAAAATAATGTTAAGGTTGACAATAAATCCCTTCAGGTTCTTAAATTGTTAAGTATTCCATGGAACAGGATAAATACTTATTGAATTGGGTAAAAATGGCCTTAACAATGGCATGGGTTATTTTAATCCTGTGTTCTTTGGTTGCCGTTCTGATTAATAACCCGGAAATCCTTGAAATGACAAAAAAATCGTCTGAGGTTATTGTGGCCGGCACTAAAACTGATGGAAATTGGAGCCCTCCGGATTCCACCACTTTATCATTCAATGATGAGGGAAAAAAGATCCGTTATGGAAAGCAACTGGTTGCGCACACTGCTGCTTTCCTCGGACCCAATGGCTCAGTTATGAAAATCACCAATGGGATGAATTGTCAGAATTGTCATCTTGAAGCCGGAACAAAACGATTTGGAAATAATTATGCTGCCGTTTTCTCCACCTACCCGAAGTTCAGGGCCAGATCCGGAAGCGTTGAATCAATTGAAAAAAGAGTGAATGACTGCATTCAGCGCAGTCTGAATGGTACAGCACTTGCAGAGGACAGTGAAGAATTAAAAAGTTTTGTTGCTTATATCAAATGGGTAGGATCAGGAGTTAAGAAGGATAGCATTCCTGATGGCACAGGTATCGCAACTCCGGAATTGCTTAACCGGCCTGCAGATCCTGAAAAGGGAAAAATAATCTTCAGCATGAATTGCACCCGCTGTCATGGTAATAATGGAGAAGGAATGCGGGTAGAAGGCTCAGCCGAATGGCTTTATCCTCCCCTTGCAGGTCTCGACAGTTATAACACCGGAGCAGGATTGTTCAGACTTTCCCGATTTGCCGGGTATGTGAAATACAATATGCCCAATGATTTGGCCACTCCGGAGAATCCGTTTCTTTCCGATGAACAATGCTGGGATGTAGCTGCTTATGTTAATTCATTGCCAAGGCCGGGATATGATATTTCAGCTGACTGGCCGGATATTTCAAAGAAACCATTTGATCATCCGTTTGGCCCTTTCTCTGACGGCAGGTCAGAGAAAGAGCACAAATACGGACCCTGGCAAAAGCCTGGGAAATAAAATCAGTTTTTCTTCAGCTGATCAAATTTGGAAGGGGCAGTGCGCTTGGGAAAAACATTATCATTTATATTCACATCCGCTGTTGCCTGATCGGGGTCAATGACAATATTCACCACTTCTTTTTCCTTTACAAAAACCTTTCTCACTTCACGCTCATTAGTTCTCCATATCTCTGCAGGAATTTTTTCTATTTCCTTTGAGCCATCCTTGTAAGTCCATTCAATGATAATGGGTGAAACAAGTCCACCGGTATTTTTAAATGTAAGTTCATAGATGTTTTTTGACTCAAGATTTGTTCTGAGCTCCTTTTCATTAATCCGGTTCATGAACTCCCTGTAATCAGATGGGGGAGTAGTAAGCATATTAAATTCACTTGGTCCGTTGCTGAAGTCTGAAAGTGAGGATGCGGAGCTAAAAGATTTCAGATCACCCTGCTGCGTTTTTACCTTTTTCTTTTCCGGATCTACTGATGTCTTTTTGAGTCTGAACCACTTTACCTGATCTAGGGTCACATCCACATGATCGGTTGAATAAAACCAGCCGCGCCAGAACCAGTCCAGATCTACTGCAGATGCATCTTCCATTGAACGGAAAAAATCTGCAGGATTCGGGTGTTTAAATGCCCAGCGCTCAGCATAGGTCTTAAATGCTTTGTCGAACAATTCAGGTCCCATCACGGTTTCCCTGAGCAAGGTCAAGGCCGCAGAAGGCTTTGTATATCCATTGGGACCATTGTACCTGGACTGGTTGTCGGACATAGCCATAATGGGTCGCATCATGCTCTTATCTCCGCGCATAAAGGCCAGCTGACCTTTCGGAATTTCACTTGTAAGATCAAAGTCCGGGTAACGCTCACGCTTGGTTTCCTTTTCAAGAAATGTATTAAGTCCTTCATCCATCCATGTCCACTGCCTTTCATCGGAATTAATAATCATCGGAAAGTAATTATGTCCGACTTCATGAACAATTACTCCTACCATTCTTTCCTTCAGTGCCTGAGTAACTCTGCCATCTTTACCGGGGCGACCAAAATTGAAACAGATCATAGGGTATTCCATTCCGACGCTTGCAGCATGGACGGAATAAGCCACAGGATAAGGATAGTTGACTGTACGGGAAGAGTAAACCTCCAGCGTATTCTTTATGGCCCTGGTTGACTCCTGCTCCCACAAGGGATTTCCTTCTTTCGGATAAAGGCTTTGTGCCATCACGGTCTTATCTCCAATCTTTACGGCTTGAGCATCCCAGATGAATTTTCTTGAATGTGCAAAAGCAAAATCCCGGACATTGGTTGCATGAAACTCCCAGGTCTTTTTGGTTTTGGCACGCTGAGTTTCCTTTTGTTTTGCTTCATCTGCGGTTACGATGAAAACAGGTTTTTCGTAACTGGCTTTTGCCTGCTCAAAACGCTGTTGCTGATCCGCAGAAAGAACATCGTTCGGATTCATCAGCCATCCTGTAGCACCAACAATATGATCTGATGGAACCGTAATCTTAACTTTATAATCACCAAAAGTCAGAGCAAACTCACCTCCGCCAAGGTATTGCTTGTTCTGCCAACCCTCATAATCATCAAACACACACATTCGTGGAAACCATTGAGCAATGGTGTAGACATAGTTTCCGTCTTCCGGAAAAAATTCCATTCCGCTTCTGCCACCCACCAACATCCTGTCATTGATATTATAAGACCATCCAAGTGAAAAAGTGAAGGTATCTCCCCTTTTCATTGGCTTGGGAAGTTCCACACGCATCATGGTAAAATTGATCAGATACGGAAGCGGATTACCCGATGCATCCCGAACATACTGAATGTTATAACCGCCCTTATAAGGAAGCGTTCCTGTCATTGATCCCAGCATTTTTGCAGGGATTGAATCACGCAGGGCTCCGGGATTTGAAAGAGCCGTCATGCTGTTAGGCGCGCTGAGATTCTGGTCGAGCTGCAGCCACAGATAAGACAAAGTTTCCGGCGCGTTATTATAGTAAGTTATAGTTCCGGAACCTGTAAGTGTCTGGTTATCGTCATTCACTTCTGCCTGAAGCACGTAATCTGCGCGTTGTTGCCAGTAGTCGGGGCCGGGAGCGCCGGAGCCGGTCCGGTAGCTGTTCGGTGTAGGCAACATTTCACCAAGCTGCTCAAACTTACCCTGCCATTGTGCTGTCGCACTGATGGCACAGCTCGCAAAAATCAGAATGAAAATATGTCTCATGTGGGGATGCTTTCCGTTTTAATTCTTGTTTTTAAATTGATCAAACTTTGACGGAGCTGTTGACCTTGGAAACACATTATCATCGGTATTGATATCAGATGTTTCTTTCAGCGGATCAATCTCCACATTGACTACCTCCTTGTCTTTTGCGAAAACTTTGGCAAAAGTTGTCTCATTCCCTCTCCACACTTCAGCAGGAAGTTTCTGAATTTCGGTAGTGCCATCTTTATAGGTCCACTTAATAATTACCGGCATAACCAGTCCACCCTTATTACTGAGTTTGAGTTCGTAGAGATTCTTATTCTCAAGTGTATTCAGCAGAGACTGATCATCTACTCTGTTTCTGAATTCACCATAAAACCGTGCATCAGTCGGCATCACGGTGAGTGGCTTCGGTCCATTTGAAAAGTCGCCAGAACCTGATGCGTTACCTTCTTTGACAACCGGAGATTTCTTTTCGACTTCTACCCCCGGCTTTTTCACCTTGAACCAGTTGACCTGATCAAGGGAGATATCGCAATGGTCGGTAGTATAGAACCATCCACGCCAGAACCAATCCAGATCCACGGCAGAAGCATCTTCCATAGTCCTGAAGAAGTCTGCAGGTTTAGGATGTTTGAAAGCCCACCGGCGGGCATATTCTGTAAATGCCTTGTCAAATAATTCAGGCCCCATAATAGTTTCGCGAAGCATATTCAGACCGGTCGCACACTTGGCATATTGCTCTGCACCAAACTGAATGACCTGCTCAGAATTCACCATCAGCGGACGCATGGTGTTCTTGTCACCCTTCATATAGCTGACAATATTTCCTGCAGGACCTCTTCGTTGCGGCATATCAGGGTAATGCTCCCGCATGGTAAGGTATTGTACAAACGTATTCAAACCTTCATCCATCCAGGTCCACTGACGTTCATCATTATTTATAATCATCGGGTAGAAATTATGTCCGACCTCATGAACAATTACTCCGATCATTGCCCATTTTTTAGCGTCGTTGAATGTTCCGTCTTTATTCGGACGACCGCCATTAAAACAGATCATAGGATACTCCATGCCAATACTGGCTGTATGCACAGAGATTGCCACCGGATACGGATAGTCAATCGAATATTTCGAATAGGTGGTTATTGTATTCTTCACAGCCTTTGTTGATTCTTTTTCCCAAAGGGGATTGCCTTCTTTGGGATAGTAAGACATCGCAAGCGAAGTACCGCTGTTAAGTTTTACCGCCTGTGCATCCCAGATGAATTTTCTGGATGATGTGAATGCAAAATCGCGGACATTTTCTGCCTCATATTCCCAGGTCCTCTTTTCTTTTGAACGGAGTTTTTCTTTTGCAGTAGCCTCGGACTGGGTAACGATTATGACCGGTTTGTCAAAAGTCTTTTTTGCAAGATCAAATCGCTCCTGCTGCTTTGATGTGAGTACAGTTGCAGGATTTTTCAAAACACCAGTTGCGCCTACGATGTGGTCTGCCGGTACAGTGATCTTTACTTTATAATTTCCGAAGGGCAGGGTAAACTCACCTTGTCCGAGGAATTGCTTGTTTTGCCAGCCTTGATAATCATCATAAACACACATGCGGGGAAACCAGTGTGTGATTGCATAAATGTAGTTTCCGTCTTCAGGAAAATATTCCATACCCCCACGGCGGCCAACTTCAGATTCATTCAGGCGGTCAGAAACCGGATAAGACCAGTCAATTGAAAAGCTCATCTTTTCACCGGGCTTCAGTGGTGTGGGAATATCAACACGCATCATAGTGTTGTTAATTACATAGGGCAATGACTTACCATCTTCACTGCGGACGCTTTTGATGGTGTAGCCTCCCTTATAGTCACCATAAAGGTCCAGACTTTGCTGAATCGCCATTGTTGAAGATGAGTCGCGAAGCGCTCCGGTTTTGGTCTTATCTGTTTCATTGCCATCAGCCAGTATGTTCTGATCTAGCTGAAGCCACAGGTAGGTGAGCACATCGGGGGAGTTATTGTGATAAGTGATGGTCTCAGCGCCGGAAATTGTATGCTTGTCGTCATCCAGTTCAACATCAATAGTGTAGTCAGCCTGCTGCTGCCAGTATTTAGGTCCGGGTGCACCCGAACCTGTCCGGTATTCATTGGGTGTGGGCAGCTGCTGTCCGAGCTGCTCAAACTTTCCCTGCCAGACAGGCTTTCCTGCAGGTTGCTGGGCCGTTGCCAGGTGGGCCATTGCTATTAAGAGAAGAAATAGGATTTTTTTCATGTGGTTTTATTTGGAGGTATTCGGTTTTATTCAAAAAGTAAATCAATTCTATCCTGTAATAATAGCAGAGCCATCCCAGCAATCATGGATGAAAGCACCATTTTCCAGTCTCTACGGTTGATCCCTGCCTTTTCGGTTGAAAAAAAAGCCAGTGTAGTAAAAATAGCAACGACAATTATCTGACCAAACTCTAGTCCGACATTGAATGCAAATAGGGGCAGCGGGATGCTGCCGGAACCGGTAACCAGTGCCCTAAGCATATTTGAGAACCCAAGACCATGGATTAGGCCGAAAAATATGGTTATGCCATAAATTAAAACAGGTCTTTTGGTATCCGCAGTCTTTTCGCTTGAAAAAATATTCAGAAAAGCTGTTACACAGATGGTTACTGTAATCAGAAACTCAACAGGTCCGGAGGGAACAGATATAATATTAAGTGTTGAAAGTGCGAGTGTAACGGAATGCCCAACCGTAAATCCTGTGATCAGCACAAGAATTTTTTTCCAGTCGGTCGGGCGCGCTGAGGCGGTCAGCGCCACAACATAAAGTATATGATCAAGGCCCTGACTCAGATCCAGGATATGATCCTTTCCAATCGAGAAGTAGAGGGAGAATTGATCCATAGATAAAACTAAAGACCAATATTAGAAGATTTTAAAATTAATTATCAAAATCCGGATCATAACTGGGATCCTTCCGGCCACGCCCCATACCATCATCCTCGTCATAATCATCATCCTGATCCAGATCGTCCGGTTCATCATCTGTACCGAGGTCATCGTCCCCGGCTTTCCTTTTAAATTCAGACTCTTCGCCTTCTTTTCTGAAATGCACGTCATACTCACCTTCACTGTTTTTGGTTGCCGGCAGTTTGACCAGGTACGTCGTGTCATCCGTTTCAAGCGGAAAAACAAAAATCGGCTCTTTTTTGGGTGTGCTGATGCGGGTCAGGCTTGACTCATATCCATTCGGATACTGTTTTTTTATAAGTACCTGAAGTTCTTCGGTCAGGCTGTCAAGACTTTTAATTATTTTTTTCTTCGGGGCCGCCATGTTTTGTAATAAGCGAAAAATCGGGGCAAATAGGATAAGAATTTCGCTTGCACACAAGAATTTTTAAAATTTTTTTTTGGTGTTTACATCAGGTTTTCTACCTTTTCACCTGAAATTAATTTTAATAACCAAACCCCTATACTATCGATCTGGAATTCTACGTTAAACTAAACGTGAATTTAATGAAAGACAGATCAATCAGCGACAGCCTGCTGGTGTCGCAATTCCTGAACGGAAAAGAGGGGGCTTTTGATGTGCTGACCCAACGCCATCAGTCCAGAATTTTCACTGCGATTTACCTGATCGTCAGGGATCGTTATGTGGCGGAGGATTTAATGCAGGAGACGTTTATAAAAGCCCTTCGCACCCTACGTGAGGGTAAATACAATGATGAAGGTAAATTTCTGCCCTGGATTTCCCGGATTGCACATAATCTCGCCATTGATCACTTCAGAAAAGACCGGCGTTATCCTCACATTATTCTTAAAGACGGAAGCAGCGTTTTTAACTCGATGAAATTTTCAGAGTCCTCTGCTGAGTCAGTTCAAATCGCAGGAGAAAACAGAAGCTGGGTCAGAAACTGCATACTTGAGCTTCCAAAAGAGCAGAGAGAGGTTCTGATTATGCGTCATTATCTGGAAATGAGCTTTCAGGAAATTGCAGAGAAAACCGGTGTCAGCATTAATACAGCGCTTGGCCGAATGAGGTATGCGTTGATCAACATGAGAAAAAAGATGAAAATCCCAACAGATGCCTATGATAAGAACCTTTACACCCAACGACCTGATCAGGTTTATTTACATGGAGACCACGGCTGAAGAAACCCGTGAAATTGAGCGGACAATGGCAACAGATCCTCTGTTAAAAGAAGCTTATGATGCCCTGAAAAAAACAACTGAAGCTCTGGACGATGCTTTGATCAATCCATCCCTGTTCAGGCCTTCCACAGATGAGGCCGGAAAGATTACAGTCTGATTCTGATCAAATTGTTCTTATCCGCAGGTTGCGCCACCTGACGCGCACCCCGCCTCCGTCATGAATCTGAAGTGAAATACTTCCTGTGGCTGATCCGATTGCGGAGTCTTCAAGGCGAATCATTCGTGTGCCGTTCAGCCAGGTCTCAACAACATTGCCCTGGACGCGGACACGCATCAGATTCCAGGCATTTTCTTTAAGATGTCTTTCTAGGGACGGATCAGGTTTAATCAACCACCCTCTGCCATAGGATTCATAGATTCCGCCGGTATGCTGATTCAACGGGGCAACTTCAGCCTGCCATCCGCTGACTTTGGTGCCTTCTACGCTTGAATGAAAAAACACGCCACTATTACCATTAGACTCCTGAAAAAACTCCAGCTCCAGATCAAAGTCTTTGAATTTTTCAGTGCTGGTGAGATAGCCGTATTGTTTATCAGGACCACTTTCACAAATCAGCTCACCATTCTCAACAAACCATTTTTCTGTGCCATGGACAGACCAGCCAGTAAGGTCTTTACCGTTAAACAATTGTACCGGCGACTGGCCACCGGCATTAAGGGCCATCAGTAAAATAAAAATCAGTGCAGTGTTTTTCATTGGAGAAAGATAGGTTTTCTTTGCAACTCATAAAACGGGTATTTAGCTCAGCTGGTTTAGAGCACTACCTTGACAGGGTAGGGGTCACAGGTTCGAATCCTGTAATACCCACAAAATAATCTTCAACGGAGGGTAAATCAGTTGAGAAATTGCCAAAGTCATTGAATTCGGCCGTTTTTCCCCTCTTTTTCCCGTTCAGCAATTATCCTTAACTGTTTCGTTTAAATGTCGTTTTACAATCCGGTAAACATTTTTTCCATGAAAAAATTCTCACTTATCAGCGGCATTGTCGCAATGGTAATTTCAGTTACAATTGTTTTTGGTCAGACAAATGAAGGGGCCATTGTATATGAAACTAAAATCAATCTGCACAGAAACCTTCCCAAAGAGCGTGAGGACATGAAGGCCATGATTCCGGAGTTCAGCAACATCCGGTTTCAGCTTTTATTCAATCCGGATGAATCCTTATTCAAACAGCTGATTGATGAAGAGGATGACATGGCCAATTTTAATTCAGGCGGCCGTTCAGTCATGATCCGCCGCGGAGGAATGCAGGGCGAAATATATCTGAACAGAAATGAAGATCTGGTGACCTCCAGGCAGGAGTTCATGGGTAAAGAGTATATCATTGAAGACACTGTTAGGATGTCTCCATGGAAATTTGGAAAAGAAACCAGAACCATTGCCGGTTATACCTGCAAAATGGCCTTTTATACTGATGACTCCAGGCCTGACCGTAAGCAGGAAATCACTGCCTGGTACACAGAACAGTTGCGGCCTTTCCTGGGTCCTGAAAGATTCAATACACTACCGGGAACGGTGCTGGCCGTGGATGTCAATAACGGCGAACGGGTAATCGTTGCGAATAATGTGGAGCTAAGGAAATTGAAAAAAAATGAGCTTAAAAAACCTGTTTCAGGCACAAAAACCACAGGAAAAGAATTTAGAAAGATGGTTGAGGAGCGCATGAAAGAAATGCGCGGACAAGGCGGATTCATGATCAGAAATTAAAAACCTTTCGCTTTAAACCCGTAACACCAATACACATCTAATCCTACTTATGAAATTAAAATTTCTGCTCTCGGGCATTCTTTTTGTTTTTATTTCCGGGATTGCCTCTGCTCAGAAATTTACACTGAAAGGTAAGGTGCTAGACTCTCTCGGTTCCACACTTCCATCTGCAACTGTGATGCTTATGAATCCAAAAGATTCATCACTTGTGAACTTCGGAGTAAGCGATACAGGAGGAAATTTTGAGATCAGAAATGTTAACAAGGGTGTTTATCAGATCAGAATTTCATTCGTTGGATTTGGAACATACCAAAAGCTGGTGAACGTGGATCAGTCAACCGGCACCATTGTAGACCTCGGGCAGTTAAAACTTCAGTCAGAAAGTCAGTTGCTTGATGATATTACCGTGACCGGAACCAAAGCCCCTGTAACTGTAAAACGGGATACAATAGAATTCAACGCGGGTTCCTTTAAGACCAAGGCAAATGCCAATGTGGAGGATCTCCTTAAAAAACTTCCCGGTGTGGAAGTTGAAACAGATGGCACCATCAGGGCACAGGGAGAGCAGGTGCAAAGAGTAACGGTTGACGGTCGTGAGTTTTTCGGTCGCGATCCCAAACTGGCAACGCGAAACCTACCCGCCGATGCCGTTGAGAAGGTGCAGATCTTTGATAAAAAATCTGACCAGGCTGCTTTCACAGGAATTGATGATGGCAGTAAGGAAAAAACAGTCAACCTGGAGCTAAAAGAAGAAAAACGAAATGCTGCCTTTGGCAATCTGATGGCCGGGGCAGGTGATGACAACCGCCGTCAGGCGAAAGCCAACATCAACCGTTTTACTAAAGGAAAACAGATTTCATTTCTGGGGATGGCCAACAATATTAATGAGCAGGGTTTCGGTATTGATGAATATATGAATTTTTCCGGAGGCAGCCAGCAAATAATGGGCGGCGGCGGATCATTCAATATTAACATTGGCGGTAATGGCGGGAATCAGATTCCTTTGAATTTTGGGGGTCGGCAAAACGGAATTATAACCAGTTATGCAGGAGGTCTAAACTTCAACAGGGATTACAGCAAAGGAAGATCAAAATCAGGAGGAAACTATTTCTACAACAGACTTGAACAAAATATTAACAGATCGCTTAACCGGGTAAACTACCTGCCTGAAGATCCCGCTTTAAACCTTCCGGCACGTTCATATGACTTCAACCAGGAAAGCAGGCAATTCACCACAGGCGACAACCACCGTGCAAATCTTACAGTTGATCATTTCCTTGACTCAGCCAACTCACTCCGACTCACTGCTGCCGCAACGCTCACAGAGAATTCTTCAGATGTTACAAGTAACAGCACAACCTTCAAAGTGGATGGTACACCCCGGAATACCAGTGAACGGGCCACTACCAGTGTAAGCAATTCAACAGCTGTTAATGCAACACTTCTGTGGAGACATAAGTTCAGTCGCAAAGGCAGAACATTTTCTTCCAATTTAAATTTCAACAAAAGCCTCAGCGATTCTGATGGCACCCTGAACTCTGAGAATATTTTCTTTGGGAATCTGAATAATGACCTTCAGGTGATTGATCAGGTTAACAGACAGAAAACAGATAATCAGACATTAGGCGCAACATTTTCTTATACCGAACCGCTCGGCAACCGCCGGTACCTGGAACTCAATTACAATTACCGGGTAAACCGAAATGATGTAAACAGGGAGGTTTTTAACCGTGAGAATAATTCACTTGAAAAGGATAATCTGTTAAGCAACGAATACACCAGTGACTATACATTCAGTCGTCCAAGCATCAACCTTCGAATCAACAGGGAAAAATACAATGTAACCATCGGGGCAGGGTATCAGAATACCCGGCTGGAGGGTGACCTGATCACGCAGAATGCTTTAATTGACCGCACCTTCAGAAATGTATTGCCAACTGCAAGAATCAACTATGACTTTACTTCTTTCAGACGTATACGGATTGACTATGAGGCATCTATGCGTGAACCCACTATTCAGCAATTGCAACCCGTCATAGACAACACCGATCCGCTTAACATATACATAGGAAATCCGAATCTTAAGCCTGCATACGCTCATACGATGAGCGCGAACTTCACAACTTTTGACCCTGCCAAATCCATAAATTTTTTCACTTTTATAAACGCAACATATCAGACCAACGCCATCACAACTTCTCAGTCTGTTGATCAGCGTCTTATAAGAACATCCGTGCCGGTCAACGTAAAAGACAACCTGATTGTAAATGCAAATATGAACTTCGGCTTTCCTTTGAAAAAACTGAAAAGCCGGTTCAACGTAGGTCCTACGGCAACTTATTTTGAATCCATCAACGTATTGAATGAATCCGAAAGCAGCGTTGTTCAGCAGACCATCGGAGGCAATGCCCGGTACAACTTTACCTGGAATGATAAATTCACCCTTGACCTGAGTGCCAACATTCGTGACCAGATCACCTCTTTTGAATCAGCGCCGGAACAAAATCAGGAATTCATCAACACTACCTGGTCAGCAGAAACTTCAATAACCATCCTGAAGAATTTTCAATTGAATTCTTCATTTGATCTGTACAGGTACGAAAGTAAAACAACAGATTTCCGTCAGGAAATTCCCATACTGAATATCTGGTTATCCCGATTTCTGTTAAAAGGGAACTCAGGTGAACTAAAGGTGGGCGTCAGCAATCTGCTTGATAAAAATCTTGGGGTAACACAAACTGCGAGTGCCAATTTTCTTCAGCAGGAGACCATCAACAACCTGGGACGTTACATCATGGTAAGTTTCACCTATGCTTTAAATCGTCAGCTTAATCCGATGGGCGGAGGGCCGGGAGGGCGTCGCGGCCCCGGTGGTATGCGAATGATGATTATGCGGGAATAAATCCGCGGGGGAACCGGTTCATTTCACAAAAAGGTTCAACTTCAATCTATTATCTTAAGGCCATGAAAACAATGGCCTTTTTTCTTTTCCCCCTGATGCTGATGGCCCAATATTCAACGCCTGTCTTTGATTTGCAGGGACATCGTGGTGCACGCGGATTAAAACCGGAAAATACCATACCTGCTTTTCTAAAGGCACTGGACCTTGGAGTTACCACGATCGAACTTGATCTGGGCGTATCCGGAGATGGTAAGCTGGTTGTTTCGCATGAGCCCTGGATGAATGCTGAATTCTGTTTTACCCCTGACGGAAAAAAAATCCGGTCGGCGGATGAAAAAAAATTCAATCTCTATGAAATGGATTATGAACAGATCCGTGCGTGGGATTGCGGATCTGCAGGGAATTCAAAATTCCCGGAACAGGAAAAGATGAAGACATTTAAGCCCCTGCTGCGTGATGTCATTGAAGCTGTCGAGAGTCATATCAGAAGCTTCACCAGGTACGAGGTGGATTACAATATTGAGATCAAAAGCTCACCGGAAGGCGATAATATTTTTCATCCCACGCCGGAACCTTTTTCAGACATGGTGGTTAACACGCTTGATCAGTATCTGCCCCTTGAGCGTATAACGATTCAGTCCTTCGACTTCCGGATTCTGCGTTACATTCATTCAAAATATCCCGATGTAAGACTCGCGGCTTTGATTGAAAATGAAAAATCAATTGATGAAATTCTCATGGATCTTGGTTTCGTGCCGGATATCTGGAGCCCGCACTATTCATTGCTTTCAAATAAAAAAGTAAGGTATCTGCATACCTTCAATGTGAGCGGAAGAAAAAATAAAAAGCTCCGTGTCATTCCATGGACAGTTAATGAGACACGGGATATGCTGGTAATGAAAGGTATGGGTGTCGATGGTCTGATTACAGATTATCCTGACCGTGCTCTTAAATACAGGAGTACCCTAAATATTCCAAATAAAACCGGAAAATAATATTATCCGGGAAGGTCGGAAAATAAATTCTGGTGGCTACCGAAGTGATTTATTAGGTTCTTCAGCACCACATTTGTTGCACTGGCTTGCACAATTACGTCCCGTTTTCAGGTTCAGGTAAACAGTCCTGACAAGAAAAAATACAGCGACGCCCAGTAATGCGAAAACAAGAATCTGCTGGATCATACTGCAAAACTACGAATTTGGTCCTTCAGGAATCAGAATCATTTCCAGAGCATTTGAATGGTTTTCAGAAGATCCCGATGAATTGCATTTCCGCAACAAATCTGCCCCCCATAAAGCCATCCATCGTGGCCGGTGAAGTCTGTAACCATACCCCCGGCCTGTTGCACAAGAAATCCACCGGCAGCAACATCCCACGGACTGAGATTATATTCAAAAAATCCGTCAAGCCGGCCGCAGGCCACATAAGCAAGATCGGTGGCTGCACTTCCCGGACGGCGGACTCCATGCGTCTTGTAAAGCAGCTCCCTGAAAATTGAAAGATGCATGTCCATCTTATCCTGATGCTGATATGGAAATCCTGTTGCCAGCAAACTCTGGCTGAGGCGCTCGGTAGCGGCAACTTTTACCTCCTTCTCATTGCAAAAAACAGGAGTTCCTTTCCAGGAATAAAAACATTCACCAGCATGCACTTCATAAACCACGCCGAGCACAAGTACATCTTCAAAGGATAAGCCAATACTGACTGCATAAGGAGGAAATCCATGTGTAAAGTTGGTCGTGCCATCAAGAGGATCGATGATCCAGCGGTAGCCGGTATTGCCCTTTTGTTCAGTGCCTTCCTCAGCCAGAAATCCTGATCCGGGGAGAATCTTTGAGAGCTCTGAAACCAGACGACGCTCTGATTCCTTGTCTACATATGAAACCAGGTTATTGAATGCAGACTTCTGTTCAATGCGCGATCTGTCAAAAGCCTCTGCCTCATGTCGTATAAAGGCACCTGTTGACTGAGCTGCCTCTATTACCATGGGACCAATATGTTCAAGTGAAATATTCATTTCTTCTTTGTTTTTAACCTTACAAAACTGAATGACAGAACAAGAACAGAAACCCATACACAGGTTCTTCCAATCCATTCACCATGCATGGCGTAGCCGGATGCTTCTTTAACCGGAGTTGAACGGTACAGTTCAAATACATTGTCACGGATAATGGGTTCTGAATGCATGAAGTAGCTTATTCCTATTGGTGCGACTATCAGGGTTACGAAAGTCAGAAAGCTAAAAACATTAAAAGGTTTGCTGATCAGGCGGTAACCTATCCAGTTTGAGGCAAGAATCCAGGTAGAGACAGCCAGATAACCAGGCTGCGCATTCCATTTAAACCATTCCGGCCGTGCGGCCATCATATCGGCACTAAACATCGGAACACCGGTAGGAAAAAAATTGAACAGCACAAGAAGTTTAAGCAACACATACTCTCCGGCAAGCCAGTAAATCAGAATCAGAAAATGACCTGTCAGCGGACCTCCCCCCTTTCTGCTGAAGAGAAAAAGTACAAAAGGAAGCGTATACAGACCGGCAAGCGCAACAATAGCGAAGATATATTTCAGGTCAAAATCAAACGCTACGAAAAGAGAAGCGCCGAAAATAAAAAGCAATATCTCTGTGACTTCAAGGATTTTCTCTTCGGCTTTCGGAAGATCTGTCAAGGCAAAGCACGGAATCAGAGCAATAAAAGAAAACAAAGGCCATTGCTTCAGAAGGTATGCAGTTGAAAGCAACAATACCGATACAGCAAATAGAATCCAGCGGTTCTGCAAAAAAGGAAGCAGCGTTTGCTCAGGCTGTTTTGCCATGGATAATGATGACTATTTCTCCGCGTGGAGTTGTCTGTGAAAAATGCTTTAACAATTCGCCGGCCGTTTCCGTTCTGGTTTCTTCATGAAGTTTTGTGAGTTCTCTTGAAACAGAAACAGGGCGTTCGGCACCGAAATGCTCCACAATCTGTTCAATGGTTTTCAGAAGACGGTGCGGAGATTCATAAAGAATAATTGTACGCTCCTCTTCTGAAAGGGATTTCAAAATAGTCTGCCTTCCTTTTTTATGCGGCAGAAATCCTTCGAAAACAAACCGGTCACACGGGAAGCCTGATTTGACAAGGGCAGGTACAAAGGCGGTGGGGCCCGGCAGACATTCAACTTCAAGACCTTCACGCAGACAGGCTCTCACAAGCAGAAAACCGGGATCTGCAATGCCGGGTGTTCCGGCATCGGATACAAGTGCAAAATGCTCTCCGTTTTTCATGCGCGCGACAAGACCGGCCAACGCTTTATGCTCGTTGAAAATATGAAATGACTGCAGACGGGACTGAATGCCGTAATGCTTCAGTAAAACGGAAGAAGTTCTGGTGTCTTCAGCAAGAATTGTATCGGCCGCTCGCAGCGCTTCTACAGCGCGGTAGGTGATATCTGCAAGATTCCCGATTGGCGTGGGCACCAGGATAAGTGCCGGAACAGGGCGGGAATTATCGCCGGACTCTGTCATGGCTGAATGGCATCAATGGCTGATGCAAGCTTGCGATCTTTTTCGGTTACAATATTTCCAGCGTCATGAGTGGATAACTTTATGATTACCCGATTATAAACATTGCTCCATTCCGGATGATGATTTTGAAGCTCTGCCAGGAAGGCAACTCTGGTCATAAACGCAAATGCTTCCTGAAAATCTCCGAATGTAAACTCCCTGACGAGCTGATTATTTTTTTCTATCCACATAATTTTACAGTGCTATAAGTCCTTCAATATTTTTAACACGCTGATACACTTCAATGATAGCATCGCTTCCCGGCATCATCATCCGGTAAGTCAGGCTCGTGTAATTTCCTTTTCCGGAGGCTTTTTCTTCAGGCTGATGCATGGGAAACAGCACTTTTACTGCACCAGACTGCGGAGCCGGCACAATAAACTTGAAAACATACAATGCAGGCCAGATGTAGGTCTTTTCCAGACGTTCCCTGAATATATTCCAGTGGTCCGGTCCCCATTTTCCCGTGTCAAGAATTTTCATTTTTGGAGTTTCGGAATGTATTGCAAATTACGTCAGAACCACGTTAACAGTATCAGGGTTAGAATAAATCATTTTTTTTGGATTCGGGAGGTGTGTTTAATGAATGAAGCAGAACCTAATATGTAAGGTTTTTCCTTTATTTGACGTTCAAATTTTCAAACCATGAAAAAACTTATTTTGATTCTACTGATCATTCCCTTTCTGGCCTCCGGTCAGACACGACTTGTTGAAAAAGTCGTTAAAAAGGGAAATGAAATTGTCATTCCTTACGAAAAATACGTGCTTCCAAATGGACTTACACTGGTTGTCCATGAAGATCACAGCGATCCTGTTGTACATGTAGACGTAACCTACCATGTGGGTTCCGCCCGTGAAGAGATTGGCAAATCCGGTTTTGCTCATTTTTTTGAACACATGATGTTCCAGGGATCAGATCATGTGGGTGATGAACAGCATTTCAAAATTGTGACTGAAGCCGGTGGAACGCTGAACGGATCAACCAACAGAGACCGCACCAATTATTACCAGACTGTGCCGACAAATCAGCTTGAAAAGATGTTGTGGCTGGAGGCGGACAGAATGGGATTCCTTCTGGATGCCGTTACTCAGAGGAAATTTGAAGTACAACGGGAAACTGTAAAAAATGAAAGAGGTCAGAACTATGATAACCGCCCTTACGGACTTGTTCAGGAAACCATTTCTAAAAACCTGTATCCTTATGGTCACCCTTACTCCTGGATGACCATTGGTTATATCGAAGATCTGAACCGTGTCGATGTAAATGACCTTAAGAACTTTTTCCTTCGCTGGTATGGACCAAATAACGCGGTGATCACAATTGGTGGTGATGTAAAGACCTCTGAAGTAGTGAAGCTTACAGAAAAATATTTTGGATCCATTCCACGAGGTCCTGAAGTATCACCTACCATTTTATCTGCACCGGTTGTTGAAAAGGACCGGTACGTAACGCTTGTTGACAACTACGCACGATTGCCACAGCTTGCCATTACTTTTCCTTCCGTACCTACTTATCATAAAGATGAGGCAGCGCTGGATTGTCTTGCTGAAATTCTTGGCCAGGGAAAGAATTCTATACTTTATCAGGAAATTGTGAAAAAGCAGAAAGCACTGAATGCACTCGTATTTAACATCAGCAGTGAACTTTCCGGAGAATTTACCATCCGTCTCACTCCTGTTCCGGGTGTTTCATTGGTTGATTCAAAAAAGCTTGTAGATGATGCAATGGCTGCATTCGAAAAGCGAGGTATTACGGATGAAGACGTGATCAAATTCAAGGGTGCCATTGAAGCACAGGCCATCAATGGCCTTGAAAGCGTTGCGGGAAAAGTCAGGCAGCTTGCCCAGTATCAGACCTTCACCGGCAATCCGAATAAAATTGCAGATGAGCTGAAAGGATATGCTTCACTTACAAAATCAGATGTATGGCGCGTTTATGAGCAATATGTAAAAGGAAAAGGATCTGTTATTGTCAGCGTTGTCCCTAAAGGAAGGGAAAGTGATGTGGCAGGTCAGCCGAATTATGAGGTTTTATCTTCAGGATATGTTGCTCCGGATTACGGATACAATGGCCTCAAATACAATAAAGCTTCCGATGCATTTGACCGCTCTAAAATTCCGGGAAGTGGGCCGAATCCTGTTGTAAATGTTCCGAAATTCTGGAAGAAAGACATAGGTGGCATTCAGGTAATAGGTTCTGAAAACAAAGAGCTTCCCAGGGTGACCATTTCAGTTTATATTCCCGGAGGACATTTGCTGGAGGCAGCTGACACATCAAAGATTGGTTTGTCACGGATGGTTGCGCAGATGTTAAATGAAGACACCGAGCGTTTTACTGCCGAGCAGATGCAGGTAGAGTTACAGAAGATCGGCAGTTCTGTATCTGTTAACTCTACAACAGATGCCATGGTATTTTCCGTACAGTCGCTCACTAAAAATCTGGAACGTACCATGGAGTTACTGGAGGAGCGCATGTTGCATCCTAAGTTTACGCAGGACGCTTTCAACAGACTTCAAAAGCAAGCTGTTGAAAGTTTCAAACAACGTAAATCTCAGCCGGCTGTAATCGCAAGTGATATTTACAGCCGCCTTACCTTCGGAGATAACATAATCGGGCTCAGTCAGGCCGGTACAGAAAGCACGAATAAAAGGCTGACTCTTGATGATGTTAAAAAATACTATTCATCAAATCTGACCTCAAAGGGCGTTCAGGTTGTTATAGTCGGAGATGTTGCTCAGGGTATAATTCTTCCGAAGCTGGAATTCATCAAAAAACTTCCGGCAAATGATGTTGTTCTGCCTCAGGTAAAAGATTTCCCCTCTGTAGCAAAGTCCAGAATATTCCTGGTTGATGTGCCCAAGGCTGCACAGTCTGAATTCAGGGTGGGTATGTCAACAGGACTGACCTACGATGGTACAGGAGAGTATTTCAAGGCCGGGCTTATGAATTATCCGCTTGGCGGAGCATTCAACAGTCGTATCAATCTCAATCTTCGTGAAGACAAGGGCTGGACTTACGGAGCCCGGAGTGGCTTCAGCGGTGACAAGTATTCAGGAGAGTTTTCTTTCAGCAGCGGTATTCGTGCCAATGCAACAGACAGCGCCTTGACGGAGGTCATGAATGAGCTTAAGGACTATGCGAAAAACGGAATTCGCGCCGATGAACTTCAGTTCATGAAACAGGCCATCGGCCAGCGTGATGCTCTTCGGTATGAAACCGGTTTCCAGAAGGCAGGATTTATCCGAAACATACTCTATTACGGGCTTCCTGAAGATTATACTCGACAGCAAGGTAAGATCCTTTCAGATCTTACTGCTAACGATGTGAATAAGCTGGCTGCAAAATGGATTAATGCAGACAAAATGAATATCCTGGTTGTTGGCGACAAGGAAAAAATTCTTCCTGGTCTTAAGAAGTTCCCCTATGACATTATTGAACTTGATGTTGACGGGAATTTTAAATCTGAACTTGTCAAGAAAATAAGCTCAGAAAAATAATATCATTCGGATCAGTTAAAATAAAAGCCGGCACATTTGTGTCGGCTTTTTTTATGGCTCAAGACGCACCCTTTCAATGGTTATTTTTTCAATTGCAGAGCTCGTGAATGGCAGGTTAAAGTGACGATCTGCGGCCCAGTCATCAAAAAGATTTCTGTAAAACGGACTAAATGGATCTCCGCTTTGGCCAGGGGTATTGGTAAACATGGATTTATCCCAGTCTGCGAGATCAACCGCCATACGAAAGCTTGCTCCTGAAATCTGGTTATCTGAACCACCTGTCATGCCCGGTGTATGTCCGTTCCCGCCTCTTGGTACCGGACCGTGATCAAGGATATTGCGGAGAGAATCATTTACTACATTACTAAGTATATGTCTGATCTGAACATGATGATAACCATTTTGTCCATAGATCCAATTCTCCGGATTATCTCCAAATCTATCCTTAAGTTTATTGACAGCAGCACTGAGTTTTTCAACTAAAAATTCATTGCGTTCTTTCTCAGAGGAAAAGGCTGGCTTTACATCTTTAAGAATAGAGATAATCTTGTTAACAGGAACTGTTCGAATGCGGGAAGAGACTGAAGCAGGAATTACGAGAGACCGCAGGCCTGATTCAAGTTCCTTTTCCCACGCCACATAAATTCCTGCCTCCACAGAAGATGCATTCAATTCAAAATTCCAGCTGAGGAGTCGGTTTTTAAAATCCAGAAGGTATTTATCATCCATCTGGATTTTATTCAAAAGCGGAACAAGTTCACGTGCCGGAATAGAATTAAAATCAAATTGAAGTTTCATCATGTCATCCAGTGTGAGTTTTTTATTTTCTGCCAATACTTCATTGATTCTCGTCACCCTGTAATTTTCTGCCCAGGTCCATCCCACTGCTTCACGATATTTATAACCCTCCGGAATATTATTCTCATTCGCAGTAGCCTTGAAGCCCTGCTTCGGATTATAAATGTTTGGAAGCTTTTTAACAGGCAGATAACCATCCCATTCATAGCGTCCGTCACCTGCAACAGGCACCAGGCCTGACCAGTTTCTTCGGACTGGTGCAATCCCTACAGCCTGCCAGCCGATGTTACCCTTGCGGTCCGCCCAGATCATATTTTCGCCAGGGAGAAAACTATACGAGCAGGCTTCTCTGAATTCATTCCAGGTTTTGGCCTGATTCATGCGAAGACTTGCAAGGTATGGTGCGTTACCTGTTTCCAGCCAACCGGCCCTGACAGCAGCGGCTCTGTTTAACTCAGCATCCAGAAATGTTACCGGGCCATGAATGGTGAACAAATGTTCCACCGGGACGGACTTTCCGCCCTTCACCCGGATGGTATCACGCACTGATTTCATTTCCAGCCATTGATCTTTGTATCGGTATTTATGTGGATTTGCAGGATCTGTCTCATATATATAGAGGTCTTCGGCATCCAGTTCAAAGACGGTCAGGCCCCAGGCCCCATAATCATTATGGCCAATTGAAACACCGGGGATAACAGGCTCTCCCCCGCCTACCACATTCCATCCCGGTGCTGACAAATGCACGATATAACGAAGGGAAGGCGAAGCCAGTGCACGATGCGGGTCATTTGCAAGTAAAGGCATTCCTGAAGCAGATCGCTTTCCGCTTACTATCCAGTTGTTGCTCCCTATGGTTTTGAATTCATTTTTTTGAAGTTCATCCCAGGCATCCAGGTCTGCTTTTGCAAGCTGAAGCGAATGATTGGAATTCGGATTAGAAGAAACTTTTATATCGGTTGAAAGGAAACTCAAGGGTTTTCGGAATGCCTCATAGGGAGCGATGAGATCTTTTGACAAAAGTCCGGGCGTGATAATCGGGTCAAGTGAAAGGTCAGGTGTTCCCGGCTCAAAGGTTGTAAGTTCTTTTACTTTTTCCTGACCTGCTGCGGCAACGGCGCGGCCAAAGTTCAGCTCCCGTGTATGGTTATTCAACAGGCCCTGATGCCGGCTGATGACAACCTCGGGCGTCCAGAAGGATGGTTTGATTCCAAGTAAAGTGAATTCAACAGGAAGATTTTTTTCACTACTAAGTGCTTCAGTGATGTAGGCATTTATTCCATTTGTAAAAGCAGTAATTATTTGTTCTCCGCGCGGATGGTAGTGATTCAGCTCTGTTTTCAAATCACCCTGAAATCTGAAGAGGCGCGCCCCAATATCCCGTTTCAGTTCCCGTTCACCGAGTATTTCTGCAACAGTTCCTGTTGCCTGCCTTCTCCAGATTTCAAATTGAAACAGTCTGTCCTTTGCGGCGCAATAACCTTGTGCGAAGAACAGGTCATGCTCATTTTGTGCATATATATGATTGACGCCATTGCTGTCGCGTAGTATGTCCACCGCAGCAATGAGTCCTTTTATTTTAAGCGAAGCTGCAGTTTGAGCAGATGCTGCTGAAAAACAAAATGAAAATATTAACAGCCATTTCATAATTCCGGGATTTAAAATGGAACTTCCGACAAATCCCGGAGAAAATCAATCTCTTGTTTTCGTGGCGGGGGGCTCGTTCTTCCAGCGGAGGGAATTGATCAGATGAACTGCATCCTTCTTGACATAATCAATTGCAGGCCCAAGGGAGTCATTGTTAACTTTTGTAAAAAAGTAAACCGCGCCACGTAAAAAATTTGATGTGGAGTCTGTCATTGTGAACTGAAACTGACTTGGCACCTCGCCGCTTACCTCAGCAATGACGGCCCTATTACCGGATGGCGTTGTTATAACTACTTCATCAATGGCATTGGCTTTAATCTGGTGTTTTGCTGTCAGCGTAAATGCATCTTCTATCAGTTCACGGAGCTGTGCCTCGCTTTTTATTGTTTTGTAGGTGATGTGGATATTTGCCTTGAGTTCAGGGTAATAAATTTCAATCCAGTATTTTTCACTTACCCAGGAAGTATCATCGAGCAATAGTGCATGCGTGGAGTAACTGAAAGAATAGGGCAGCGAGTCAGGTGACTGGCGGTATGAAGGCTCCGGGAGCATAATCCTGTTATATCCGAGAGGTTTGGGCTGAAACTCGCGGGTGCAGGAGGTAATTAAGGGCAGCAGAAAAATCAGAAAAAATAAAAAAGATATTGGGGAGCAGCTGTCAGCCGTCCCCAATGAATTCATTTTTCTTTTTTGTGAAAACAGGAATCCCACCGGATGGTACTGCATTCAATCAGAATGGCAGGTCATCGGTCGGGGACTCAGAAGAAGAGCGGGGCTCGGCTGCCGGCCTTTCCTGAAATGATCCGGATGGGTCACCACCGGGTCCGGGCGCTGAGTCCTTACGGGATCCAAGCAAGGTGAGTGTATCACCAACAATTTCAGTTGTATATCTGGTTACTCCCTCCTTTTGCCAGGATCTTGTTCGAAGTTTTCCTTCAATATAGCACTGATCACCCTTCTTAAGATACTTGGCTGCTACTTCTGCAGGATTTCTCCAAAGCACAATGTTGTGCCATTCGGTATTTTCTTTTCGTTCACCGGTGTTCTTATCTCGATAAACTTCCGATGTAGCCATGGTGAAGTTTGCAACTACAGCACCGTTCTCAAGTGTACGTACTTCTGGATCTTTTCCAAGGCGGCCAAGGAGAATGACTTTATTTACTCCGGACATAATAATTAAATTAAAAATTGAAAAATTCTGGGACTAAAATCAAAATTAGTAAAAACAGCAGCAGGATTTACGATGTGGGAAAAACACTGACTGAGGTTATTTTTCTTTCAGTTTCCGTAAGACACTATCCAGAAATACCGGCTTTGGCAAGCGGAAGGCTTGTTGAATTGTAACAAATGAGCCAACTGCAGGAAGTTTTTTTTCCGGTAAGGCATTCAGGTCAGTAATAAAAAATCGAATATGAAGTTTCTGATGTGTAAGGACATGTTTTAAGTAGTGGGCAACTCTGATGCCAAGAGGTATTCCGGTAATCGTTTGAAACTTTTTTGTTAAAACCTTTATTCCGGAAGCTTTTGTTGTTTCAGTTTCAAGAAAGTCAAACAACCCTTCCCACACATCCCCTGGTTGTCTTTTCTTCATCCAGACCCTATTATCAAATTTTAAAATCAGATAATTAATGAAGCGTTCCTTTTTAGGAGCCTTAGGCAGTTTGGCAGGCAGCAGAGCCTGAGTGCCCAAAGCACGGGCACGGCACATCCGGGATAACGGACATTGCTTACAATCGGGGTTGGCGGGTATGCACTGCAACGCGCCAAATTCCATAATTGCCTGGTTGTAATCGCCTGGAAAAATTTTTTCCTTGACTGCCTCTTGCATCAGCACGGCAGCTTTAACATTAAAAATTTTTTTAGCTGAGCTGCCATTTATAGGAGTATCAATACCAAACACTCTTGATAAAACCCTGAACACATTGCCATCAATTACAGGCATTGGTTCCCCGACTGAAATAGAGGAGACTGCGGCAGCCGTGTATGGACCTATCCCCGGCAATTTTACAAGCTCTGCATGTGCGGAAGGCACCTTTCCATGATGCATTTCAAGAATTTTTATTGCACAACGGTGCATATTTCTTGCTCTTGAATAATATCCCAGCCCCTGCCACAACCTCAATACCTGATCTTCATGGGCTGAAGCAAGGGATTTAACATTTGGAAATTTTTTAATGAACCGATTGAAATAAGGCAGACCCTGATCAACTCTCGTTTGCTGCAGTATTATTTCAGAAACCCATATTTTATAGGGATCCTTCGTATTTCGCCAGGGAAGGTCGCGCCGGTTTGATTCAAACCATTCCGAAATTGCTATAACAAATTTTTTTTCAGCAGCAGCCAATGTTTTTAAAGGATTTTAAGCGCAAAAGAAACTAAAATGCAGTAAATCAGTCACTCCGCTCTTGCGGATGTGAGGAACACAATTAAATTTGCCGCTCCGAATCCAATAATACTTAAACCACTTGTGTTGTGACTAAATCAGACATTATCAATCAAATCACCGAGAAAACAGGAATTGACAAAAGTGATGTAACGGCTACTGTAGAAGCCTTTTTTTCTGTAGTCAAGGCAAGTATGAGCAACGGCCACAACATTTATGTTCGTGGATTCGGTAGTTTCATCAATAAAAAGCGTAAGAAAAAAATCGCCCGCAATATTTCAAGAAATACTGCCATCGTTATTGATGAGCATTATATCCCATCTTTCAAGCCTGCCAAGATCTTTGTTAGTAAGATCAAAAATTCCGATAAGGTAAAGCAGCTTGCCGGTAAGGAAGCCTGATCCTGCCCTCAATCCTGACTTTCGTGTTCAGAACCAGAATCCTGCTTATTTTCAGTGCCGCCGCTCTGGTCACAGTGCTATTTCTGTTGCCACGAGGGGTGGTTGATAATGAATCGGAAATGGCACAATCTTCCGAATCAAAGTCTATGACTGAAAGTCATCAGACATCTGATCCTTCAGTCCGTTTAAGCATCAAGCGACTTCTTGCTAAGGTGGACAATAGCCCAATCGATGAAAATAACACTATATTTGCCGATTCGTTAGCATCCCTGTATGCTTCTGCCGGCCAATTTGACAGCGCAGCCGTTTACAGGGAAAAGCTTTCATCGTTCATTGGAACACCGGAAAGTCAGGTATTGGCAGGAGACGCCTGGTATCAGGCCTTTACTTTCAGCATGAATCCTGAAACACGGGCAAATTTTGCGTTGAAGGCACAGGAACTTTACAATACTGCTTTGAAAACACAGCCTTCAAATGCAGACATCAAAGTGAAAGTTGCCCTCACCTACATGGAAACTTCTTCACCAATGCAGGGTGTAGGACTCCTTCGGGAAGTTCTTTCAGAAAATCCCCGGCATGAAAAAGCACTTCAAAATATGGGAATGCTATCCATCAGGTCTGGACAGTATGCCAAAGCAGTGGAATGGCTCACCAAACTTACGGAGGCTTATCCGGGGAATATTGAAGGCCAGGTATTGCTTGGCGCTGCTTTTGCAGGTACCGGTGATAAGCTGAAGGCCCTTGCGCAATATGAGCGCACAAAAACTATGACCAATGACCCGGCTGTTCAGCAGCAGTTGGATCAGTATATAAAGGATTTGAAATAATCCATTTTTTAAACCCCCCGGTGTTCATAATGCTGAATGAACCCGGACAAAACTTATTGATATATGCCAAGCGGAAAGAAACGCAAGAAGCACAAAATGGCTACCCACAAGCGCAAAAAGCGCCTTAGAAAGAACCGTCATAAGAAAAAATAATTCTGTTATCCAATAATCTATGAGCAATGAACTGATCATCAGTTCAGCTCAGGATGGTTGTCGGATTGCTCTGCTCCGCGATAAAACACTGGTGGAATTCCACCGTGAGGAACAGGGCAGCAGGTTCGTTGTAGGGGATATTTATCTGGGCGCCGTCAAAAAGGTGGTTCCCGGCCTCAATGCAGCATTCATCGATATCGGGTATGAAAAGGATGCATTCCTTCATTATCTTGATCTGGGGCCTCAGTTCGCTTCTCTTCAGAAATTCACCAAGCTTGTAAAAGCAAGGAAAATTCAGGGAGGAAAACTGGAGCGTTTCCATCGTGAAAAAGACATTGACAAACACGGTAAGATCAACCAGCTGCTGACCAAGGGAAACCTGGTCCCTGTGCAGGTGGTTAAAGAACCGATATCCACGAAAGGACCACGGCTTTCATCTGAGCTGTCACTCGCAGGACGATACCTCGTATTGGTACCGTTCTCAAATGTTATTAATGTTTCAAAAAAAATCACCAGCAGTGAAGAGCGGAAACGCCTTCTTCAACTGATTAAATCCGTCAAACCGGAAAATTTCGGTGTCATCATCCGTACAGTAGCCGAAGGCCGCGAAGTTTCTGAACTGGAACGCGACCTCCGTAATCTTGTAAAAAGCTGGGAAGACGGAATGACCCGCCTGATAGAGGCCCAGCCCCGGGACAGGATCATCGGTGAAATCAGTAAAACATCTTCCCTCCTGAGGGATATGCTGAATGATTCCTTCGACAACATCATCGTCGATGATAAAAAAATGTTTGAGGAGGTTCGCGGTTACGTCCGGAACATCGCCCCCGAACAGGAAAAAATCGTTCGATTGTATACCGGAAGGGCAAAAATCTTTGAAAACTTCGGAATTGAACGCCAGCTGAAATCAGCATTTGGCCAGACAGTCAGTCTGAAAGGCGGCGGTTACCTCATCATTGAACACACCGAAGCTTTGCACGTTATTGACGTGAACAGTGGCAATAAATCTGCACGCGAAGAAAATCAGGAGACCACGGCACTATCGGTAAACCTGGAAGCTGCCAGGGAAATCTCAAGGCAACTGCGCCTCAGGGATATGGGTGGAATTATTGTGGTGGATTTTATTGACATGCGGAACCAGGATAACCGCAAAATGATCCATAAGACCATGAAGGATCTGATGGGTCAGAATGATAAAGCAAAGCATACCGTTCTGCCGCTTTCAAAATTTGGTCTTATGCAGATCACCCGTGAACGGGTACGTCCGCAGATGAACATCATTACCAAGGAAACCTGTCCGACCTGTAACGGCACAGGAAGCATCTCTGCTTCAATCCTTGTAACTGATCAGATTGAACAACACATCGAACATCTGTACCTGAGGCAAAATGAAACCAAGCTGACACTGGCACTGCATCCATTTTTATTTGCCTATTACACCAAAGGAATTTTTTCAAAGCAGTGGAAATTCTGGTTCAAATACCGACGCTGGCTTAGCCTGGTGCGCGATACATCTCTTGGCATTACTGAATTCCACTTCCTCAACAGGGATGGTGAGATCATTGACATCGGCATTAAATCAGAGGGGCCAAAAGTTCCCATTGTAATAGATGGCGATGAAGATGAGGAAGACCAGTAAGCCTTGTTAAAAGCCTTTTCCAAGCCCGTTGTACCCACAACGGGCTTTTTTTCTGCCTTCTTTTCCAAAATCTGTGACAGCATGTCAGTCAAACCCCTTTCGGTCTGTCTTTTGTTAAGGGAGAGGTTCTTAAGTCTAAACATTTTACGCCATGAAAGAGAAAGGTAATATTTCAATTCATACCGAGAACATTTTCCCGATCATCAAGAAATTCCTGTACTCAGATCATGAGATTTTCCTCCGTGAGCTTGTCAGTAACGCCGTAGATGCCACCCAGAAATTAAAAAAGTTGTCCGCATTGGGGCAATTTGAAGGCGACCTTGGAAACCCGCGAGTTGAGGTCACCTTTGATAAAGACAAGAAAACCATCACTATTTCCGATTCGGGAATTGGAATGACGGGAGAGGAAATCAAGAAATATATAAACCAGATCGCATTTTCAGGTGCAACTGAATTTCTGGAAAAATTCAAAGACAAAACAGACACCAACGATATCATTGGAAAATTCGGATTGGGCTTTTACTCAGCCTTTATGGTATCCGAAAAAGTGGAGCTTATCTCCAGATCTCACGCAGCAGGCGAAAAAGAAGCTGCGCGCTGGGTATGTGATGGTTCCACCGAATTTGAGCTGAGTTCAGCAAAGCGCGCTGGCCATGGTACTGATGTAATTCTGCATATCAATTCTGAATCTGAAGAATTCCTGGATGAATTCAGAATCAAGGGCATTCTTGAAAAATACTGTAAGTTTCTTCCGGTTGAGATCAGGTTCGGACAGGAGGACGAAAGTGTTGAGGACGGAACCGATAAAGACGGTAAACCAAAGTATAAGACTGTTAAAAAAGACCGGATCATCAACAACACAGCCCCGGTCTGGGTCAAAGCCCCTTCTGATCTCAAAGATGAAGACTACCTGAAATTTTACAAGGAACTCTATCCGTTTTCTGAAGATCCGCTTTTCTGGATTCATCTGAATGTTGATTATCCTTTCAACCTCACCGGTGTGTTATACTTCCCGAAAGTGAAGAATGATTTTGAAATCAATCGTAACAAGATTCAGTTATTCTCGCGACAGGTTTTCATTACCGATGAAGTGAAAAATGTGGTTCCTGACTTTCTGATGCTGCTGCACGGGGTTCTGGATTCACCTGATATTCCTCTGAATGTTTCGCGCAGCTACTTACAGAGTGATGCGAACGTGAAAAAAATCAGTCAGCATATAACAAAAAAAGTTGCTGACAAACTTCAGGAGATGTTTAAAAAGGATCGTACTGAATTTGAAAAGAAGTGGGACGACATCAGCATCTTCGTAAAATATGGAATGATCAGTGATGAGAAGTTTAATGAGCGGGCAAAAGAATTCCTGCTTCTGAAAAATACTGATGCAAAATATTTTACCCTGGATGAGTACCGTGAAAAAGTCCAGGCCATTCAGACTGACAAGGATAAAAACGTGGTCTACCTGTACACAACGGATGCTGCCCGTCAGGATTCTTTCATACAGGTTGCAAAGAACCGTTCTTATGATGTCCTTTTACTGGACGGAATTCTGGACAGTCACTTCATCAATAGCCTTGAGCAGAAACTTGAAAAAACTCAGCTGAAGAGGGTTGACAGTGAAACGATTGATAAACTGATTCCATCAGAGATAAAGGCAGAAACAGTTCTTTCACAGGAGGAGCAGGATAAAGTGAAAGCTCTATTTGAAAAGGCTGTCAACAATAAAAATATGACAGTGGGTATTGAATCACTCTCACCTGATGATCTTCCTGTATCCATTACCATGAGCGAATGGATGAGACGGATGAAAGATATGGCAAAGACGGGCGGAGGCTATGGATTTTACGGAAGCATGCCCGATCAGTACAATGTTGCTGTCAATGCCAACCATCCGCTGATTGGAAAAATTCTGAGCGAAGCCTCTGAGGAACAGCAGACCAGACTTGCCAAACAGGCGTATGATCTTGGATTGCTTTCTCAGAACATGCTCTCCGGTTCCGATCTGACAAGCTTTATAAAGCGAAGCGTTGACCTAGTAGGGTAAAACTCCCCGAAGGCCATCTTTTTTAATGATTTTTATCAGCCCCCGGTAAGTCTGGTATAACAGACATACCGGGGGTTTCTTTTTTTGGATAATTTCACGGGTCATCCTATTAACCATGAACCGTATTTTTATCCTGATCCTCCCGGTTGTCATCATTGCCTGCTCCCGGACTGAAAAAAAATCTATCCTTCAGATTCGCCAGAATCCTGATTCTGCAGCCGAACAAACACTACTCATAGAAAAAGAAACACCGGTACAGCTTGCTGAAGGTCTGACTATAAAATTATGGGCCACCGACTCGCTTGCACCGGATCCGATTGCCATGTCGGTGGATGACCTGGGAAATATTTACCTGACAAGTACTGACCGGCAAAAACATTCTGAATTTGATATCAGAGGTTACAGGGAATGGATGATCCCTTCCATTTCATTTCAGACCGTTGAAGACCGTCGCGCATTTCTGAGAAAAACTTTTGCTCCTGAAAGAAGTAATGAAAACAAATGGCTTTCGGACTTAAATGGTGACGGATCACATGACTGGCGCGACCTGACCGTTGAAATGGACGAAGTCTGGAAACTTACTGATGAAGACAATGACGGACGGGCGGATGTTTCAACCAGAATTGTAAAAGATTTTCATGAAGAGTTTACTGATGTGGCCGGGGGTTTGCTGGTGCGTGAAAAGGATATGTTCATAGGAATTGGCCCTGACCTCTGGAGACTTCAGGATAAAGACGGAGACGGCATCCCTGAGCATAAAGAGTCCATTAGTCATGGATATGCCGTTCATATCGGATTTGGCGGTCATGGAATGTCAGGAATTGTGGAAGGTCCTGACGGAAAGATTTACTGGGGTATTGGCGACATCGGTGCAAACATCACTGCTAAAGACGGAAGCAAACATGAATACCCGAACGAAGGAATTATTGTAAGGTCAAACCCTGACGGAAGTGATTTTGAAGTTTTTGCCGCCGGACTCAGAAATACGCATGAATTTGTTTTTGATGTCTATGGTAATCTTATAACCTCCGATAACGATGGCGATCATCCAGGTGAAAGTGAACGGCTGATGCATATTGTTGAAGGCGCTGATATTGGATGGCGGGCCAACTGGCAGTATGGAAAATATACGGATCCCAAAAACAACGGCTATAATGTCTGGATGGATGAGCGCTACTATCAGCCCAGATGGGAAGGTCAGGCAGCACACATTCTTCCTCCGATAATGAATTTTCATAACGGTCCGACAGGCATGGTTTACAATCCCGGAACTGCACTTGGTAAGAAATGGCTTGACAGATTTTTTCTCGTAGAGTTTGTAGGAACACCTACCCGCTCGCATATCTGGTCTTTCACGCTTAAACCTGAAGGCGCAACCTTTAAGCTTAATGAAGAGATAGATATGTTAAGCGGAATACTTCCCACCGGAATTCGTTTCGGACCGGATGGCGCTCTGTACGTTGCTGACTGGATTAACGGGTGGGATACAAAAGACTATGGGCGCGTCTGGAAAATTGATGTAGCCGATGGCGAGGATGACTTAAAGTATGAGCGGAAAACAACAGAAGGTTTAATGCGGGCCGATTATACCACAATGGATATTTCAAAGCTTGCGGGTCTGTTAAGTTATATGGACATGCGCGTTCGCATGAAAGCGCAGTTCGAGCTGGTCCGTCGCGGTGAAAACGGGTACAATACCCTTGTGGCTGTGGCCAAAGAAGATCCCAATCCGCTGGGAAGAATTCACGGCATCTGGGGTATTGGGCAGGCTGCTGCAAAAGACAGAAAAAAGGCTGCCCCTCTGTCAGGCCTTCTTGAAGACCGGGATTCAGAAATTATTGCGCAGGCTGCAAAAATTACAGGTGATGTCAGAGATGCATCCGGCGAAAAGAAACTGATAGAATTACTGAAGCACAATTCTTCACGGGTCAGATTTTATGCGGCTCAGGCACTGGGAAGAATAAAGTCTTCTTCAGCTGTTCCTGCGCTGATCCAAATGCTTGATGAAAATGCAGACTCCGATCATTACCTGCGGCATGCTGGCGTAACGGCTCTTGCAAGAATTGGTGCTGAACAACAGGCTGTTGAACTGGCCTATAATGCAAAGCGACATCTGCGGATTGTCGGCGTACTGATTTTGAGAAGACTTAAAAGTGAGAAGCTGAAATTTTATCTGAATGATTCTGATGAGTACATTGTAACAGAGGCTGCACGTGCCATTCATGATGACAAATCCATTCCATCTTTACTTCCTGATCTTGCCTTTCTGCTGGCTAATCCGGAAATTTCCGTAGAGCCATTATTAAGAAGAGCTATAAGTGCCGCTCAGAGAACAGGCGGAGAAAAAGAACTTGACCTGCTCATTGATTTTGCCGGTCGTAAAGAAACATCAAAAACATTGCGAGCAGAAGCTATGGCAGCACTTGGCACCTGGGCTGAGCCATCACTGGTCGATCGCGTAGATGGCTATTACAGAGGTGTGGTAAAAAGAAATCCGGAAAAGGTTCGCAAAAAAATATCAGCTGTGGCAGCTGAATGGCTGGAGGAAAAAGAACCTGAAATAATTCTGGCAGCAGCCGGAATGTTACGTGAGACAGGCCTTAGTGGTTTTAATGACAAACTTGCTGCGGTTGCAGTCAGTTCAGCCAATGCCCAAATACGTTCAACCCTGCTCAAAGAACTCAGTATTCTTGGTTATCGGAATATGGAAAATTTGATTGAAGGGGGATTGAAAGACAATGATCCGGTTGTAAGAACAGCTGCTATCGGTTTAATAAACACAGTATCCCTTTCTCAGGAAAAATTATCAGCAGTCACTGAGCCTGTATTCCGGAAAGGAACCTTGGGAGAACAGCAACAATTGCTCAGGGTTCTGAATCAACTGGAACCTTCGCGCACTGAATCTATTCTCATCAATATCGGAAACCAGATTGCTGAGAAAAAACTTTCAACCGGTATTTTGCTGGAGTGGTCGCAGGCCGTTGATTCGCTGCACTCAGGAGCACTACGGGATCTGTCAGTAAAATTAACCGGCGCAGAAGATGGCACACTCTTCGGCGGAAATGCTGCGGCAGGTGAAGGTTATTTTTTCTGGAATTCCGCAGGACAGTGTGCACGATGCCATATGATTGGGACGGAAGGCGGAAAAGTAGGTCCACCGCTTACATACATTGGAGACGACCTGTCTCGTAGTCAGATTCATGAAGCACTGATGAATCCTGGCGCGAGAATTGCCCCGGGCTATGGTTCTGTGACAGTAACCATGAATGATGGTGCGGAAATTTCCGGAGTACTTCTTGAAGAAAATGAAAAAATGGTGGTGCTGAAAACCCGAAATGCCGAACCTCTGAAGATCAGTACAGACCGCATCGCCTCAAGAAAAAATGCGCCATCCGGTATGCCTGCCATGGGCATGGTAATGTCAAAGGAAGAATTGAGAAATCTGATCGAGTTTCTTGCCACCCGCAAAAAGGCTTTGTGATTTGACCCATGAGCAATTCAGTCACCAAGTATTTTCTGGCTATCGTTCCGCCGGAACCAATACTAAGTGAAATAATGGCTCTGAAAGAATACTTTTTCGAGCATCACAAAAGTAAGGGGGCGCTCCGTTCACCCGGACACATCACATTACACATGCCTTTCAACTGGCCTGATAAAAAAAAGGATAAACTGAAAGTTGCGCTTGCAGACTTTGCCAGTAATCAGGAGCCTGTGTCAATTAAACTTAAAGATTTCGGTTGTTTTGCGCCCCGTGTTATTTTTATTGCTATTGAGCCTTCAGATGAACTTCTTAAACTTCAGAAAAAATCAGATCGCTTTTTTAAAACAGAACTGAATGTATTCAGTGCAGCATACAGAGATCTTCCTTTCCACCCCCATATGACTGTGGCTTTCAGAGATCTGAAGAAAAATGAGTTCGCCGCCGCCTGGAATTTATTTGAAAATAAAAAAATTGAGACCTCTTTTACAGCCGATTCCATAGCTCTGCTTGAACACGACGGATTTAAATGGAATGTGCTGGAACATTTTAAACTTGGAAAAACAGAATCATGAAGAAAATTCTTTTTGTCATACTCATATCCTGCCGTTTGGTAACCTTTGGCCAGACAGCCACAGATATATGGCTTTTTGATCTCAACCTGAAGGGAACGCCGGCAGTGAGCGGAGGAAAAAATATTACTTCCCGAGTGGGATATGACAATCAGCCTCATTTCAGATCCGGGCATCATGAAATTTATTATGCCTCTTTCAGGGAAGATAGCCGGTCAGACCTCAGGAAATACAACTGGAAAACGGGGGTGACCTCAGAGGTAACGCGCACGCCTGAACGGGAATACTCGCCGACAGTGACTCCTGATAAAAAATGGATTTCATGTATTATTCAGCGTGACAACAATGCGCAGGACCTGGGCAAGTATCCGTTACATGGCGGTAAACCCGAAATCATCATTGATAATCTTACAGTGGGCTATCATGCATGGTTATCAGAATCCGACCTGATACTTTTTGTCCTTGGTGAGCCACATACACTCCGGCATTTTAATACAAAAACAAAAAAAGATCGTGTCCTGTTTGAAAAGCCCGGCAGGTCCATTCAGCGGATACCTCGTACTAATCTAGTAAGTGTTGTTGATAAACAGGATCCGCTTCACTGGTTTATATGGAAAATCGGAGCTGACTTAAAGCCTGTTAAAGTAACAGAGACCATCCACGGAAGTGAAGATATCGCCTGGACGCCTGACGGCAGAATCATCAGTTCCGATGGCACCCGGTTTCTGATTAATAATCCTCTTAAACCAAATGGCTGGATACCTATGCAGGGGCCTGAACTCAAAGGCATCAGCAGAATCGCCATTAGTCCGGATGGAAAAAAACTTGCTGCAGTGATCAACGAATAAATCCCCGGGGCGGCTAAGCCTTGCAGAGCGTCATCGCACACCAGCCATCCTTTTCAATCTGACGCTCAAATTTCAGGTTAAATTCCTCTGCTCTTTTTGCAAGATCCTGAACATCGGATGTGTAGAAACCACTAAGCAGCAGGATTCCGTTTTTTTTCAGATGAATTGAATAGTCTTTAATTTCATCCAGAAGAATATTTTTATTGATGTTGGCAAGGATAATGTCAAAATGCTCATCAAAGAAAAGTGTGCGGACGGTGCCCTGACGAAGCCTGATCCTGCTGCAGGAATTATTTTCAAGATTTTCCTTTCCATTTACAGTGCTCCATTCATCAATATCAAAAGCCTCCGTGAAGGCTGCACCTCGTTTTTCAGCCATGATGGATAAAATGCAGGTTCCACAACCTGCATCCATTACACGTTTCCCGGTATGATCAGTCTCCATTTGTAATTTCAGCATCAGCCATGTGGTGGCGTGGTGTCCGGTGCCGAACGACATTTTTGGAGTTATGATTATTTCATAAGGATAGTCCTTTTCAATCTTATGAAACTCTGCTCTTACAATGCATTTGTCTTCAACAATGACAGGATTGAAACTCTTTTCCCACTGCTCGTTCCAGTTCTCCTTTTCGACTCTTGAAAATTCAAATTTCAGAATGTGAATATGGTTGTACCGTTGCCTGATTTCTTCCAGTAAACCGCCGTCGTAATGCTCCTGTTCGGCAAAAGCCTCAAATCCGGTGGCCGTCTCCTGGAAAGTATCGAAACCTGTTTCAGCAACTTCGGCAATCAGAATTTCGGTGAATTCAGAATCGCATTGAACAGCGAGCCGGGTATAGTACATCAGCCGGCAGCTTTTACAATATCTGCAAATTCCCGTGCCTTGAGTGAGGCCCCGCCAACAAGTCCTCCGTCAACATCAGGGCAGGTAAAAAGTTCCACTGCATTGTCTGCCTTAACGCTTCCACCATAAAGTATGGTGATCCGGTCAGCAATATTCTTTCCGTATTTTTCCTGCAGCGTTTCCCTGATCATGGCATGCATTTCCTGAGCCTGCGCAGCGGTTGCTGTTTTTCCGGTGCCGATTGCCCAAACCGGTTCATAGGCAATCACAACCTTTGTCAACTGATCTGCTGAAAGATGAAACAGGCTTTCTGCTACCTGATTTTTTACAAGTTCAGTATGGCGTCCTGACTCACGTACATCAAGCGGCTCACCACAACAAAAGACCGGAGTAAGCCCATGCGCAAGACATATATCAATTTTCTTTGCCAGTAACGCACCATCCTCACCAAAATACTGTCTGCGTTCGCTGTGCCCTATAATCACATAAGGGACATCTATTGAACGGATCATTGCCGCAGAAACCTCACCTGTGTATGCCCCTGACTCAAACTGACTGCAATTCTGTGCACCAACTCTGATCACCGAACCATCTGCAGATTTTTTAACTTCCTGAAGAAAAGGGAATGGAACGCAAACCAGGACTTCCGATGATCCCTTGAATTCGCTGGCAAGAATTCCTTTAAGCTCTGCAGTAAGGGCCTGAGCCTCCTGCAGGGTCTTGTTCATTTTCCAGTTTCCTGCTACAATTTTTTTTCTCATGTTGATTTAAACTTATTTGAAATTGAATATGAAATCTTCGGAAGGATTCTCCCGCATCAGTCTGGCACTTTTTACCTGGCCTCCGTATGTGACGTGAACAAGATTGGACTGATCCGTATGCGTTTCATGGATAACCTCATTCCTGATGTTTATGGTCTTAAATTTTTTAATTACCTGCGTTTCGATATAACAAATCAAAACCAGGTCTTCCTGTTCCGAACCCAGAAAATTAAGTGCAACCGGCTTTCCATCAATAGTAACGGTCATACGCTTAAGAACATATTCAGATGCCAGACTGTTGGTAGTGCGCCCGCCGCCCGGCTCAAGTAAATCAAGATTATTTTCTTTTTTTGAGGCCCTTACAGACAATTCAAGATCATCGATAAAGATTCTGGAAGTGATCTGAAATGTCCTGTCTTTTTCACTGTAATTCACCTCCGTGACGGAAAGATGAATGGGGTGCAACTGAATAAGCCAGCTCAACAGAAAGGATAACATCATAAGATTGATCTTGGGGCAAAATTAGAATTTTAAAGTTTATAGGCCTATTTAATGTTTTAACACAGAAACCAGGAATCCATCTGACCTTCCTATACAGCTGTTCATGTAAGTCAAGATGACTTTTTGAAGGATCTGCCTTATAATTGAGGTTACACTAATTTGTCTTATGATTCGTCTGCTTATTCTTCTGATGTTTTTGCTTCCCGGAAGCCGGGTAATTGCTCAAAACAGTAAACTTGTTTCAGCTGCTGATCTTATGAAAATCGTTACGGTCAATCAGCTGCATATTTCCCCGGATGGAACAAAAGCAGTCGGTGTGGTGAACAGAAAAAGTGTAAAAAATAAAAATGAATACTACTACACCAGGCATCTTTGGGTGTTTGACCTGAATAACACTAATAACCACAGACAGCTAACCTTCGGTGACAGGAATGACGGATCCCCACAGTGGTCTCCGGATGGAAAAAATATTGCTTTTACAAGAACTGAAGGCGACAAAACACAGATCTGGATTTTACCGGTAGATGGTGGTGAGGCTTATGTTCTAACCAAATCTGGATTTGGAGCATTCAGACCACGTTGGTCACCGGATGGAAAAAAGATTTTGTTTCAATCACTCATTCCACGGCACTTCATAGCCGGAGATATACCATGGGCTTACGAGCGCCCGGGGCGACGCCCCGGTGATGAACCGAATTTTAAAGCCATGAAATGGGAGGAGAAGAAAAAAGTAATCGCAAAACCTGATGGAAATCTTGAAGAAGTACGCGCCTGGCTTGCACGCAATGCATCTGAGTCTAACCCGCGTGTTATCAATCGACTGAATTTTCAGGGGGAAATGAATCTGCAGCCGGATGAAAATTTCTCCCATTTATACTACCAGAGTTTCCCCGGTAATGAAACTCCGGTTGAACTGACCTCAGGCTTCAGAGATTTCAATTCTGCTGAATGGTCGCCCGACGGAAAATCAGTCATAACTGTATCAAAAATGTTTAACACGCACCCGGATCAAACAGAGGATCATGACCTGTGGATCATTGATCTTTCCGGAAATACTGCAAAAGAATTTCTGAAATGGGAAGGTTATGATCTAGGTAATCCTGCTTATTCACCTGACGGGTCAAGGATTTTATTCAGGGCTCGTCCTGTAAAAAATCGACACGCACCCCCTTCCCAGCTTGGTGTAGTAAGTAGTTCAGGCGGAAAACCTGAAATTCTTACTCGAGGCTTTGACAGAGATGTGAACAATATGAAATGGTCTGCCGACGGTAAAAGCATATTTTTTAATTCTGAAAACGATGGATTTATTCCTGTTTACCGTGCCGGACTTAATGGGAAGACCGAACTTGTTTTAGGAGCTGAGACAGGGATCAATGAATTTGATCTGAGAGGCAACAAAATCATTTTCGCTCAGACAAAAACGGAGAACCCGTGGGAACTGGGCACGTTTTTATTAAATGAGAAAAGCTCGCAGACCATTACCGGTTTCAATGGAGCCTGGTTAAAAGAAAAAGTTTTAAGTCTTCCTAAATCATACAGATTAAAACGCCCTGACGGGACAACTGTTCAGTATTGGGTGATGGAACCGGCCGAAGGCGCAGGAGCAGGAAAAAAATATCCGGTTATACTGAATATTCATGGTGGGCCCTCTGCAATGTGGGGGCCGGGAGTATTCTCTATGTGGCATGAATTTCAGACAGAAGCTGCATGGGGCTATGGCATTGTTTACTGCAACCCGCGTGGAAGCGGTGGTTACGGGGATGCATTCAAAAAAGGAAATTTTCAGGACTGGGGAACGGGGCCTTCAGGAGATATTCTTGCCTCACTTGAAGATGCACTCCAAAAGCACAGCTGGATGGATAAAGACCAGCTTTTCGTGGAGGGCGGAAGTTATGCAGGTTATATGGTCAGCTGGATTATCGGACATGATAATCGTTTCAAAGCTGCCAATGCACAACGTGGCGTTTATGACCTTGAAACTTTTTTAGGAGAAGGAAATGCTTGGCGCCTTGTTCCAACTCATTTCGGAGGTTACCCCTGGAGCCCGGGTGTAAATGAAGTCCTTGAAAAAAATTCGCCCATCAATTACATACAGGATATTAATACACCTTTACTGATTATTCACGGCGATCAGGATCTCAGGACCGGAGTCATTCAATCTGAAATGCTTTACAAAAGTCTGAAGATTCTCAACAAGCCGGTAGAGTATATACGCTATCCAAAGGAAGGCCATGAACTTACGAGAAGCGGAAATCCGGGACGAATGATGGATCACCTTTTAAGAATCATTGAGTTTTTTGAGCGCTACGCAAAACATCCGTAGTTCCGGCTATAACCACATATAGCGTAAAAGTTGGGGATGCCTTTTCAACACCTTACTTTAAACGGATATTATGGTGGTTTATCAGATTATTCAGATTTTTGAATATTAATACTATCTGAATATGAACTACCGGATTGAAAAAGATACGATGGGAGAGGTGAGAGTCCCCGCCGACAAATACTGGGGCGCGCAGACGGAACGTTCCCGTAACAATTTTAAAATTGGCCCTGAGGCCAGCATGCCTCAGGAAATCATTCATGCATTCGCATGGTTGAAAAAAGCTGCGGCACAGGCCAATCATGAGCTTGGCGTTTTAACGGCTGAAAAATGTAGTCTCATCGAAGCCGTTTGTGATGAAATCCTTGAACACAAACTGGATGATCAGTTTCCCCTGGTTATCTGGCAGACGGGGTCCGGAACACAAAGTAATATGAATGTGAACGAGGTTATTGCTTACCGTGCCCATGTAAGATCCGGGGGCAGTCTCACTGACGCAAAAAAGGTTCTGCACCCCAATGATGATGTGAATAAATCTCAGTCATCAAACGATACTTTTCCGACGGCCATGCACATTGCAGCTTACCGGCAGATCGTGGAAATTACCATCCCGGGCATGTTGCAGCTGCGCAATACACTCGAAGAAAAATCAAAAGCATTTGCCTCTATTGTAAAGACAGGACGTACCCATTTCATGGATGCAACACCTCTTACCCTGGGGCAGGAGTTTTCGGGTTATGTTCAGCAGATTGATAACAGCATCCGTGCATTAAAAAATGCCCTTGAAGCTGTCAGGGAACTTGCGCTTGGAGGAACAGCAGTAGGTACAGGTCTTAATGCTCCTGAAGGTTATGACGTTCTGGTGGCCGGGAAAATTGCAAAGCTGACCGGCTATCCCTTTATAACGGCACCTAACAAGTTTGAAGCACTGGCGGCACACGATGCGATGGTGGAACTTTCAGGAGCGCTTAAAAGATCTGCAGTGGCCCTGATGAAAATTGCCAATGACATACGCATGCTCAGCTCAGGTCCGCGTAGCGGAATCGGAGAGATTATTATTCCCGATAACGAACCCGGCTCTTCCATTATGCCCGGGAAAGTTAACCCGACACAGCCCGAGGCACTCACCATGGTATGTGCACAGGTAATGGGTAATGATGTTGCTGTCGGAATAGGTGGTGCATCCGGTCATTTTGAGCTTAATGTTTTCAAGCCCGTTATTGCCGCTAATGTGTTACAATCTGCCCGCCTCATCGGCGATGCCTGTGTCTCTTTCAATGAAAAATGTGCAATCGGTATTGAACCTAATCTGCCGATCATCAAACAACATATGGAGAACTCACTGATGCTGGTCACCTCCCTTAATACACACATCGGTTATGAAAATGCGGCAAAAATTGCCAAGAAAGCTCACAAGGAAAATATGACCCTTCGGGAGGCTGCCATTGAACTCGGCCTGGTCACTTCAGAGCAGTTTGACCAGTGGGTGCGGCCTGAGAAAATGGTTTAATAAGGCAGTTTTCCTATCTTTGATAGGAAAACTTCATCGATTGGTTATGAAAATAAAGATTTTCGCATTGCTGTTTTCAGTTCTGATTCTTCCACCATCGGCAGAAGCACAGTTATCCAAACAGGAAAAAAAGCAATGGAAAAAAGAGGCTAAAAACTATATGAAGCAGCCCGAAAACCTTAAGCTGCTCATAGACCAAAAGGCCTACAGTGATGGAGAAGCACGGCGGTTGAAAGGAGAACTTGGAACCACTAAAGAAGAACTGGAAAAAAAGGACGATCAGATTCAGGAGCTTGAAGATCTTATTTCCCGCATGAGAGTTGATGCTGCTGTTGCCAAAGCGGAACTGGAAAAATTCAAGGCCGGCATGATGGCGCCATCCACATCTGCAAACACAACTGTGAAAAGACAGGCTGCAGCCGGTCAGGGTGACCTTACCACAGGCATTGTTTTTAAAGTTCAGGTTGGTGCTTTCAGGAATAAAGACCTTTCGAAATACTTTGAAAACAACCCGAATTTCGGAGGGGAGGCAGGAAAGGAGCCAACGGACCCTCAGCGAATCAACATAGGAATTTTCAAAATTTACTGGGAAGCAGATAAGTTCAAAAAATATTTGCGCGAGATGGGTGTGAAAGACGCTTGGATTGTACCCTACCGTGACGGCAACAGAATCGAAATCAGAGATGTTCTTGATCTGATCGTTACCGAGGAAACCCCAAAGGGTTAACTTTCATTTATCTCACAAGAGAAAACAGGTAGAGCATCTCACAACCGATCAGGTCGGCAGTTCGCCTGTAAACAGCCTCCTCGTCCGGAGCGCCATCTGAAAAACCCGGATCTTTAAAGGGTAATGAAAATCTTTCAATTGCGCCGGTCACTAACGGACAATTACGGTCAGCATGATCGCAAGTCATTATAGCTATGAATGATTCAAGGGTTGCCTGCTGAAATGTTTTGGAATACATCTCAATAATTTCCTCATTGTTCACCGAGAGTAAATAGCCCGGATTGACAGTTTTAACATTCATATTCAGCTCAAAACCCTGATCAGCCAGTGCCCGGACAGCACGGCTGTTAAATGCGGTAACCTCCGTACCTCCGGAAACAGCTTTTATATTTTTTGTGGCATAGTGGCTTGCCGCTGCAATGGCCCAGGCCTGCGCAATCTGACTGCGTCGTGAGTTATGGGTGCATATAAAATTCAATACGACCATCGCCCATTTTTTTTCAACTGAAATCACCTTTGCAATTGCGCTGAGTAAATTTGCGCGGTCTGCATCAATTTCTCCGAACCGGCCGGTGAGGTCCCGGATGGTCGTAGCCAGTTTTAAATTAATTTTAGATTTTGGAAAGTCTGATGTGGCCATGTCGGAAGTAAATTTGAAAAAAATAATTACAGTAAAGGAAATTTTTGGTTTAATCAATTGTTAAGAAAATGCAGGTCAGACTTGTCGCATTTGGAATTGCGCGGGATATCCTCAAGGGGAAACTCCGTGAATTTAATTTTCCGGGAAAAAACATCGGAGCCCTCAAGGAAAAACTCGTGACAGAATATCCGGACTTTTCAAAATTGCGTTCACTTTCATTTGCAGTTGACGAGGAATACAGACCTGATGATTTTGAACTGAGTGAGGGCGAAGAGGTGGTCATTATTCCTCCGGTCAGCGGAGGATAATTTTATCATTACTTATCATCGGCCTGCTCTACTTCATTAATATTTTCCGAACGTTTGTTATTTCAGTGGCAAGAATTTTTTTGTTTTATGCTACTGTGACTCAATCTTTGTGCTATTAATTTTCAATTATGATAATCATGAAATTCGGCGGCACTTCGGTTGGAAAACCGGAGCGAATGAAAAAGATTGCAAGCCTGCTTCTTGAAACCCCCGGCAAAAAGATAGTCGTACTTTCTGCATTAAGTGGTACAACAAATACGCTTGTAAAAATTGGCGATGCCCTTGTTGCCGGTAAAACAGAGGAAGCAGAAAATACTATCGTTGGACTTGAAAACCATTATTTTGAATTCACAGAGGAACTTTTTGAATCGGAGGCATACCGCGCAGTCGGAAAAGAAATAGTCAGCCGCTATTTCAGTTTGTTCAGGTTGCTGGCTGCCGGGAATCCGGAAAGCTATCATACAGACGACCGCACATATCGCGAACTTCTTGCTCAGGGAGAGTTAATCTCCACAGAGCTGTTTTACCACCATCTGCAGGAGAGAAAAGTAAGTGCACGATTATTACCGGCGCTTCATTTTATGTCCATCGATGAAAACCAGGAGCCGGAGCTGGAAAAAATCAGCACACGATTGAAACCGCTGATTGACTCTATGCAACATCTGGATATCCTGGTTACTCAAGGTTACATCTGTCGAAATCACCTCAATGAAATTGATAACCTGAAACGAGGCGGCAGCGACTATACGGCCTCCCTGATCGGAGCAGCCATACGTGCTGAGGAAATTCAGATATGGACTGATATTGATGGCATGCACAACAATGATCCCAGAATTGTAAAGAAAACCATTCCAATTGCAGAGCTCACATTTGATGAGGCTTCGGAACTGGCTTACTTCGGAGCAAAAATTCTTCATCCATCCACCGTTGTGCCGGCACAAAAATTTGGCATTCCGGTCAGACTGAAAAATACAATGGACGATAAAGCGGCAGGAACACTCATCAGCAACAAAGGATCACGCGGTGAAATCAGGGCCATCGCTGCAAAGGATGGCATTACTTCAATCCGGATAAAATCATCAAGGATGTTACTGGCCTACGGATTTCTAAGGAAAGTTTTCGATGTGTTTGAAAAATACCGAACATCCATTGACATGATTACCACTTCCGAAATTGCAGTTTCAGTAACAATTGATGATGCAAAACAAATAGGATCAATCACTGGTGAGCTTGAAAAACTTGGGGTCATTGAAACAGAGAGCGGCATGTCCATTGTATGTATTGTAGGAAATCAGATGGCGGAGCAGCCAGGATTACTGAACAAGATCTTCCGTTCTTTAAATGAAATACCGGTGCAGATGGTATCCTACGGAGGAAGTCCAAATAATATTTCCATCCTGGTCAAAACCACCGATAAGAACCGGACACTTGAAAAACTGAATGAAGGGTTGTTTCATCTGTCATAATTCTGCAGCTATTCCTGCTGTAATGACTACCATTCATATTTTTTAAATCAGGTCCTCCGTTAGTATAATTTTAAAAAGGACTTTATCTTAACATTCCGATTTTTCGGACGAACCAAACCTGACTGTTCCCCATGGAACCATATGTGATTGCCGTATTTGTGCTTGGGTACCTCGCCATTGCGCTTGAGCACCCCATTAAAGTAAACAAAACTGCTTCTGCCCTCCTCGCAGGGGTGTTATGCTGGACGTTATTGGCTTTTTCAGAACACACTGGAGTTAGTGAGGAATTATCACATCACCTGAGTAAGATTTCTGAAATTTTGTTCTTTCTCATGGGCGCCATGACCATAGTAGAACTTGTCGATGCCTATCAGGGCTTCAGAATTATCACTGACAGAATTCAGACCAAAAACCCTGTCAGGCTTTTATGGCTCATCTGTTGGGTTACATTTATACTTTCTGCCATTCTGGACAATCTGACCACTTCAATTGTCATGGTTTCCCTGATTCGCAAACTGATCCCTAATAAGGATATGCGCATGTTCTTTGCAGGAATGATTGTTATTGCGGCAAATGCAGGTGGTGCGTGGACCCCGATTGGTGATGTGACAACCACCATGCTGTGGATTGGCGGCCAGATCAGTACTATGAATATTGTCAAAACGCTCATTATTCCAAGTATTGTCTGTATGCTGGTGCCGCTTATTTACCTGACATTCACGCTCAAAGGCACTCTTGGTGACACTGCTGCCAATAATTCATTGTTAAATGGTGAATCGGATGCGCCGCCCAGAGGAAGTAAAACAATGCTGATACTTGGAGTCAGTGCGCTTATTTTTGTCCCGGTATTTAAAACTGTAACACACCTTCCACCATACCTCGGAATGCTGCTTGGTCTCGGAGTATTATGGGTTGTCTCGGAAATGATTAATCCGGAAGCAGATGAGGCAGCACGTAAACCACTGTCAGCTGCAGGCGCCCTTTCAAGAATTGACTCATCCTCTGTACTGTTTTTCCTTGGAATCCTGTTGGCAGTTGGTGCTCTTGAATCAATGCACATTCTTCAGCATTTCGCAGCATGGCTGGATAAGTCTGTGGGAAGTCAGTCTGTAATTGTTACACTGATTGGTATACTCTCCGCTATAGTTGACAACGTACCTCTGGTTGCCGCCAGCATGGGTATGTATAGCCTTGAAACATACCCTATAGACTCCTTTATCTGGGAGTATCTGGCCTATTGTGCAGGTACAGGTGGAAGCATTCTGATTATTGGCTCTGCTGCCGGCGTTGCCGTGATGGGTATGGAAAAGATTGATTTTATCTGGTATTTGAGGCGGGTGAGCATCATTGCAATAATCGGCTATTTTGCAGGTGCTTTTTGTTACCTGGCAATCTATCAGCTGGTCCACTGAGGCCTCAGGCCTTCAGCGCAAAAATTTAGTAATCCTTTCAGTCTTTTTCTGAAGAGACATACGTGGCTTCCACAATTTCAGGCATTGAACGATTCATTTTGATGATCCTGATCTGATAGCCGTCAATCATGAACTGATCCCCTTCCTTAATATCAGTTTTGGTATTTGTGATGAGTCCGGCAAGTGTATCATACTCTTCTGACTCCGGAAAAGGAATATCAAGCAGTTTATTTATATCGTGAATTGGTGATCGGGCCACAATCTGATAATTGTTCTCCGTTAGCTGGGTAACAACCTGCTGTTCCTGGTCATGCTCATCCTGTATATCACCGACCAGTTCTTCAAGGATATCCTCCAGAGTAACAATGCCCATCGTGCCACCGAATTCACTTATAACGACTGCCATCTGTACCTTTTTGCGCTGAAATTCTCGCAGCAAAGTATCTATGCCTTTATTTTCCGTGATGTAAAACGCAGGACGTAGAATTTCCCGAAGGGTTTTGCCCGTTTTTTCAACATGAGTGGCGACTATATCCTTGGCATGAACTATACCTATAATTTCATCCAGGGAGTTTTCATAGAGCGGATATCGTGAGTACCCTTCTTTCAATACGATGCGCAAAGCTTCCTCCATGGAAATGCCTGCACTCATTCCCGTCACATTAAGCCTGGGCACCATTACCTGTCTGACAATCCGGTTGTCGAAATCAAAAACATTCTGAATGAGTTCACGCTCTGATGTTTCAATAGCACCGCCCTCTTCGCTTTCAGCAATAATGAGTTTAAGTTCCTCTTCAGAATGAATCTGTTCTCTGACAGGCCGTATGCCAAGCAAGCGGAGAATTGTATTCGCAAATCCATTCAGTAAAAAAATCACTGGTCTGAAAAAGAAATAAAAAAATCTGAGAGGAAGCGCCAGCTTCATGGTCGTTGCTGTCGGATACTGTATAGCCAGCGATTTAGGTGCAAGTTCCCCAAAGACAATGTGCATGATGGTGATCACCACGAAAGCAACCGGAAACGCAATACGATGTGCAAGTTTAGGATCAAGCTGAAGATTCATTGAATCCATCAGACTTAAAATGAGACTTGATACAACATCTTCTCCAACCCATCCAAGGCCAAGACTCGCAAGCGTAATTCCCAGCTGCGTGGCTGCTAAAAAACCATCCAGATTTTCAAGTATTGCCTCTGCCGCTTTTTTTGAAATGCCGGACTGAAGGGCAATCTGAGAAGACCTTACTTTTACAATAGCAAATTCGGCAGCAACAAAAAATCCGTTTAAAAATACCAGGAAGAGTGTTAACAGAACTTCAGGCGTCATATGTGCAGTGAATCAAAAGGACTGAAAATGCCTTTTTTCTTCGTTTTTTCAATAGTTGGAAAAGCGAAGGTAAGGAGAAAATCAATACCTACTTAAGGTGTAAAATCTCAGAATCCGGCACAAACGCCACCAGAGGAGTCTGCTGATGCACCCGTCACGCTCCTCAATGCATTTTTAAGCCCCTCTTTTTTCAACACACCCAGGAATGCAAAGATGATGGCCTCCTTAAAATCAATGATTTCTTTAGATCCGGTTTCAATAAAAACCGATTTACCGCAATGGAAACGAATACGATTTATTAAAAACAGATTTTTTGCTCCTCCACCTGTTAATAAGACATGCTTCCCTTTTGCCTTGAGCACTGCTTTTGATACCGAGATTGCAGCATACTCTGTAAATGTTCTAAGTACATCACGTACATGCAGGCCGATTTCTTCTTTCCCAATGAGCGGAATAATAAATCTTTCAAAGTGTTCCCTGGCAAGTGAGGGATTTTTCCCTTTAATCTTTGAAGCTATGCGTAATAGTGATTGAAGCAGCTTTGCATCGGTAACACCTGATGCTGCAATCTTTCCTCCCGAATCGAATGACTTTCCGATTTTTTCCGAAAGAAAATTGAGGCCCATATTCACAAAGCATATATCCCAGGCAAACCTCTTGCCTTTTTGATTGAACGAAAGGTTAGCGATGCCACCAAGATTTACACAAACATCATACTTATGAAAAAGAAGTTCATCACCGATAGGGACAAGCGGCGCTCCCTGACCTCCAAGCTGAACATCCAGATTTCTGAAGTCTGAAATAACGGGCAGTCCGCTCGCTGCAGAAATAGCTGACCCATCTCCTAGCTGAAAGGTAAAGCCGGCATCCGGCTGATGAAAAACTGTATGACCGTGAGAAGAAATGAAATCAGGATTTTTAAAACCTCCTCTGTTTATAAATTCCTTACATAGTGTGCCCAGAAGTTTTCCATACAAAGCATGATACCGAACAAGCGTGGCAGCGTCTGAAAGATGAATTTCAGACAATATTTTTTTCCACTTACGATTGTAAGGTACTGTAATTGCTCCCTCTGTAACAAAACTCCATTTTCTGCCACTCCGTTCAAATAAACATAATGCCAAATCAATTCCATCCAGGCTTGTTCCTGACATTATCCCCAAAACACGATACTTTTTTCCCATAATTGGCAATTAAAAATTACTGCTCAAGTTAAAGATGTACGGGCAAGTAACGAAAGTGGCGCTGAACAACTCACCAATCTTTGGAATTTATGGAACTGAATTACCTCTATTTTTTTGAAAACCAAGGGAAAGCATCATATTTGTTGCCCCAATTGGTACTCCAGAAAATATTAGTCTAAAGGCATGCTTAAGCAGTTATCCCGAATCTTTTCCACCATAGTTCTCCTGACAGCAGGTGAGCTGTTAGGCCAAGCCGCACCTTCGCCTTTTTCCGGCTTGGGTCTGGGTGATTTCAACGGCTCTGCCCTTGTGAATAACCAGGGCATGGCAGGTTCCGGTGTTAGTCTACCGCAGGTATGGTATCTCAATAACATCAATCCCGCCATGTTGGTGTATAACCGACTGACCTCCTTCCACGCAGGAATGATATTTGATCAGAGAAGATTAAAAACCGGAACTCAAAGCGAGAAAACCGTCGGCGGGAATGTTTCCTACCTCACGCTTGGCTTTCCGCTGCTGACAAAAAAAGATAACTCAGCCATTTTGTGGGGCTCTGCAATAGGCCTGATGCCATACACCACCGTCAACTACAAAATAGAATCGACAGGCACGATCGCCGGTAGTCAGAATATCAATTATTTTCTTGAAGAGAAGGCAGAAGGAGGTTTCAACAGCATTTATTGGAGCAATGGTATTCGTCTGACTAAGTCCTTATCCGCAGGCCTTAAGGCATCCTATCTTTTCAGTTCCGTCATTGCGAATTACAGCAACCTACTTAATCAGCCTGCTCAACTTTTAAGATATGAGATTACTTTGAATGAGATTGTATCCGTCCGAGGCGGAAGGTTGTCACCTTCATTCCACTACAGGATTGATTCCGTGGCCGGAAAATATTTTTTGAATATTGGAGGCACATATGAATTCTCGGATAATCTGAATTCGGACTTCTTCCAGAGGTTTGAGCGTAAAAACTCACAGGGGGTAGTGTTACAGACTGATTCATTGCAGTCAAAAACCGCAACAATCACTTTCCCTTCCATCCTTACAGCAGGTGTCTCTTTTGGCAATGCCGACAAATGGGCTGTATCTGCAGATTATACTCACATGCGGTTTGATGGCTCAACAACCCGAGTAGGAGCAGACTCCTATCCTGTAACTTCAGGAAGCCGGATTGCCGTTGGAGCCGAGATAACCCCTGACTCCAGATCCCTCACATCTGTTTTAAAGCGAATAACTTACAGAACAGGTGTAAGTATGGAAAAGAGTCCTTATACCGTGAATGGAAATACCCTGCAAGATCTTGGCATGAATTTTGGTATTTCATTACCTGTGAGCCGGATCTCAAACCTTGACATGGCTGTCAGATTTGGAAGAAGAGGTGACATTAATGTAAATGGTTTATCAGAAAATTATTTTAAAGTTTATTTTGGCGTCACTTACAATGACCAGTGGTTTATTAAAAGTAGATTTGACTAATCCCAAACAACAATGAATCGATTTCTGATTTTTTTTCTCATGATTGCCGGGTTTGTTTTTTTCGGCGGCACCAATGCAGCAGCACAGTGTAAAGGCGATTTTGGTGCTGATAAACCAGCTACTGAATTAAAGTTGGCTCTTTATGGCGATGCGTTCAAAGCACAGAAATACCAGGAAGCAAAAGGTCCTCTTCAATGGTTACTGATTAATGCACCCCGTATAAGCACCAAAATTTATATTGATGGTGTTGACATTTATGATAAACTCGCGGGTGCAGAAACTGATCCTTCCAAAAAACAGGTTTTGGTTGACTCAGTAATGGCTATTTATGACTTGCGGATTGCAAACTGTGGTAATGAAGAACAGGTAATAGGACGCAAGGCAAATGCGATGTTCAAATTTAATTATAAGGACAAAACAAAACTTGCCTCTGTGCTGGAAATCTACGACCGCACTTTTGAACTGAATAAGGAAGATATGATGGAGTCAAACCTTGATTTATACATGAAAGCTGTTCAACTGAACTCAGTCATGAACAAGGGCAGCATGACCGATGAACAAATCCTTGAACGCTATGACAACATCAACAGCGTCCTTGATGCCAAAATAAAGAAAGCTACAGATGCCGGAAAAGCCAATGAAGTTGCAAAACTTAATGCAATCCGTGTCAAGGTAGATGAATCCCTCACAGCCACTCCTGTTAAGTTTGACTGCGAAATGGTAAAGTCTAAGTTGGAACCAAAGTTCAGACAGAACCCAACTGATCAGAAGCTTGCCAAAAAGATTTTTACCTTCATGTTACAGGGTAAATGCACTGATGATCCTCTGTGGCTGGAAGCCGGTGAGGTTATCAAAGACATTGAGCCTAAAGATTTCGGTCTGATTAAAAACCTTGCTCTTAAGCATCTGAGCAATGAAAACAGCGAAAAAGCTGAGGCTTTCATGAAAGAAGCTCAGGCACTTGCAACCAAGCCTGACCAGAAATCTGACGCATTGACAATCCTTGGTTCTATTGAAAGCAAAAAAGGAAATAATACAGGTGCCCGTGATTATTTCCGTCAGGCAGCTACGGCTGACCCTGCCAATAAAGAAGCCTGGAGCAAAATTGGCGACTTGTATTACAATAGCTTTGATGACTGTGCAAAGCGTCAGAACATGGCAGAAGACCGTTTGGTTTACATTGCAGCTTATGAAATGTACCAGCGCGGTGGAGACGGTCAGGGAATGGCCAAGGCAAGAGCACAGTTCCCTTCCAAGGAAGACCTGTTTTTGTTGAACTGGAAAGTTGGTGAGTCCAGAAAAATCACTTGTTGGGTAGGTGAAACCGTTGCCCTCAAAACCCGTGACTAATCCTCTGATAATTTTTACAAATAAAGGCTGGCGGAAACGCCGGCCTTCTTTTTTATTCTTTTTTACGGTATTCGCACTGCTTCTTAACTCCTGTGACAAGGTGGGAAATCAGCGAATCATTGAATACAACGGACCGGTCAGGGAAGGTGACAGTATTGAAATGCTTTATGCAGAGGAAGACAAGCTTAAGGTTAAAATGATTGCAGGAAAGGTGAGACAATTTGATAACGGAGACCGTGAATTTCCGGAAGGGCTTTTCCTTGAATTTTATGATAGTCTTCAGGTGACCTCTACCATGACTGCTAACAATGCCTACTACTACAAAAGCACAAACAAATGGCGGGCTCAGGGGAAAGTCACAGTAAAAAGTGAGGTTAAAGATGAACAACTTAATACTGAGGAATTATTCTGGTTTCCAACAACGAAAAAAATTTATACGGAAAAATTTGTGACCATTCGAACCGGAACAGAGGTGATTTATGGTACCGGCCTGGATGCCGACCAGGACCTGACAAATTATCGGATCCGCCGGGTTGAAGGTGAATTTGAAGTAGACGAAAATGGTACCCAAAATCCTGATTAAATGAAACTGACCACAGTTTTACTTATTTCACTTGCTTTCGTATTCCTTATTATTGGGCTTTATGAGATGATAGCACTCGGCCCAAAAAACGGATATTGGTCTATCATGATGGCAATCGGCTTTTTTTTCTGGTATCTGATCCGGAGAAATTCAGAGAAATAAAAAAGTTCAGAGCGAAAAACAGATAGAGAAATAGAAGGAGAAAGAGGACTGAGTACTCACCAAAGCTCTATCCCTCGCTACTCGAAAAATTACTCGAACCGGAAATTCAGTGCGAGTTCGAGTTCGAAGAAAGAGGGAGATAAAACTCTGTCAATGAGCGGATCCTCCTTTCTGTTTCTGTTACTCTTTCAAAACATTCAGATCGAGAAACAGATAGAAAAACAGAAGGAGAAACAGAAAGAGAAAGAGAACTGAGTACTCAACAAAGCGCTATCCCTCGCTACCCGAACTATTACTCGAACTGAAAGTCAAGTGAAAGTTCGAGTTCGAAGAAAGAGAGCTTTGGTTATGGTCGGAGTCCTGCCCCGGTTTTTAACTTAATACCGGGAATTTTGGGAGAATCGCGATTTTTAGCCGGTGATTAGATTTCCGGGTGTAGAAATACGCGTTTTTACAGCCTCAGGGGGTCTCCGAACGGAGACCAGGGCTTTTTGAAGCGATTACTTTCACAAGCCAAAATATGGCTTAAATTTGCGCCTCTTTAATATCTAATGTACAGACGATTATGGCGTTGATTGGAACCCTTAGAAACAAAATGACCAAATGGGTCGTTGGTTTTGTGGCCGTGGCAATGGCTGCGTTCATTCTTGGAAGTGACTTTCTCGGAAACGGTAGTGTCTCCTTCTTTGGAGCAGACAATAACGTGGGAGAGATTGCAGGTAACTCCGTTTCCATGGAAGAATACCAGGCGGCGATTCAGGAAACTGAGGTCTCATTCACAATGCGCATGAATCGCAGGCTTACGGAGACCGATCAGGCAATGGTCAGAAATCAGGCATGGGAAATGCTGATCGTTCGCGGAGCCATCAATCCTGAATTTGAAAAAGTCGGAGTTAAAGTTCATAAAGAAGAAGAATGGGATATGATTCAGGGTCGGAATGTTGACGAAGGCCTTCGCAATTCTTTCTTAGATTCTATGGGTCGTTTTGACCGAAATCAGCTCATTCAGCAGCTACAAATCCTCAGCTCCTCCCCTCTTGGAAGTCCTCAGCGCGCAAACTGGGATCTTTACTACAGAGATCTTGCGCCGGGCCGCGCACGTCTGAAATATGAGGCACTGATGCTGAAGTCAGGCTACGTTACTTCCGCAGAGGCCGAGCGTTCATACCACGAACAAACTGATGTGGCTGAAGTTAAATATCTGTATGTCCCTTTTTATGCTGTGAGTGATTCCACGGTAAGGGTTGACGATGGAGCCATCAAAGCTTACTATGAAAAAAACAAAGAAAAATATCGCACGAAGGAAACCAAAAGTTTGAGCTATGTGGTATTCCCTGTCGTTGCTTCTGCTGCAGACTCTGCTGCACTTCTTGAAGGACTGGACAGGCTTACTGAGGGCTTTAAGACCACTTCAGACGATTCAGTATACGCAGTAAGCAATAACACAAATCCCAATGTGGCTGGTTATTCAACCTACAATTCATCTAATATCCCTGCAGGTATTGAGGCCCGCCTGAGCTCATTAAACCCCGGTGACGTAATCGGGCCTTTCCTTGATGGAGGGTCTTACAAGCTTGTAAAGCTGGTGAAAACCGGTTTTGATACTGCTTATGTCGCCCGTGCAAGTCACATCCTGATCCGCATTGATGACACCTCCGATGCAGGTAAAAAAGATGCAAAGGAAAAGGCCCGCAAAATACTGGCTGAAATTAAGGCAGGCGCAGATTTTGCTGCAAAGGCCCGCGAGCATGGAAGTGATGGCACAGCCTCCAGTGGAGGTGATCTTGGCTGGTTTGGTAAAGGAACAATGGTGAAGCCATTTGAAAATGCCATTTTCGGCGCTTCGAAAGCCGGACTTTTAAATGATGTTGTAGAAACTGAATTCGGATTTCACATCATCAATGTAACGAATGCAAAAACAAATAAAAGTTACACCATTGCATCCATTGAGGAAGAAATTGCTCCGAGCGACGAAACCCAAAATAACATATTCCAGCGCGCTGAAAATTTTGCTTCAGACCTGAAAGGTGTTGATATGTTCCGTGAAAAGGCAATGGCTGAAAAATTTCGTGTCAGTGATGCCCGTGACCTTGGACCGGCTGATCGCAGACTGACTGACCTGGGTGATGCACGAGGATTGATCTCCTGGGCATACCGGGACGGAAAGGTTGGGAAAGTTTCTGAGGTAACAGAGATTAATGGTGACTACGTTGTGGCCATTGTTACAGATGAAGCAGAAGAAGGTTACAAGCCGCTGAACGCTGAGTTAAAAGAAACGATCACGCCGCTTGCCAAAAAGCAGCTGGTAGGTAAACTGATCGCTGATAAACTCAAAGGCAAAAAAGAAGACCTTGAAACGCTTGCCAAACAGTTTGGTGCTGACGCAGTTGTGCAGACAGCGAACGATCTTCGGATGAGCTCAAATTCAATGGTTTCAGTAGGATTTGATCCTGAGGCAGTTGGGAAGGCATTTGGTGCCGAAAGCGGAAAGCGCACCGACCCATTCATAGGAGAGAATGGCGTACTGGTTGTTGAGGGTATCCGTAAAACTACTGCACCGGAAATTTCTGATCTGACACCTTATAAGGCTCAGCTTCTTCAAGCCCTGAATGCAAAAAGTTCTTATTCTATCAGCGAAGCACTTCGTAACGCTGCAAAGGTTAAGGATCAGCGGTTTAAACTCTTCTAAAACATCTTAATGGATTCATTCAAAGGAGGCAATTGCCTCCTTTTTTTTGATCATGATTCTACGAGAAGGGCAGCAAGCTTATCAGCCGCAAAATTAATTTCTTCAGCTGTATTGAATTTACTGAATGAAAAGCGCAGCGGGGTTCTTTTCGAACCCGGATATAATTCATTGATTACATGAGATCCAGATGCTGCACCACTGGAGCAGGCGCTTCCGCCTGATGCCGATATTCCTGAAATGTCCATATTGAACAAAAGCAATTCATTCTCTTCTGATTCAGGAAGGCTGACGCTCAGAACGGTGTAAAGACTTTTTTCAACATCTCCGCTCTCGCCATTAAATGATATACCTGGAATTTTTTCGGTGAGCGCTGTGATCATTTGCTTTTTCAGGCCTTTTATATGCCTCTCATGATCCTCCATGTCCCGATAAGCAATCTCCAAGGCTTTGGCAAGCCCTACAATTCCGTAGGTGTTTTCGGTGCCTCCGCGCATATTTCTTTCCTGAGACCCACCTGAAACCATCGGACTAATCTTACGGTCCTTTTTCAGATACATAAAACCAACACCCTTTGGGCCATGAAATTTATGTGCTGCTGCCGTCATGGCGCTGACCTCAAGCTTACGCATATCATGTCGATAGTGCCCCATGGTCTGCACTGTATCTGAGTGAAAATAGGCATTGTAGCTTGCACAGATTTCACCCGTCCGTTGAAGGTCGAGTAAATTTCCGATCTCATTATTGGCATGCATTAGAGATACGAGCGCAGCAGGATAAATTTTCAGCAGGCGTTCAAGATCGCTCAAGTCAGGATTACCTTTTTCATCCAGCCGGACATAATGCAGTTCAATTGAACCATGGCCTGCCATCAGGGCCAGTGTATGCTCAACCGCATGGTGTTCAATTTTTGAAGAAATTACATGCCTGATCTGATAATTCCGCACAGCACCGGCAAGAATCGCATTATCAGCCTCTGTCCCGCCTGACGTAAAGATTATTTCGCCCGGGGTACAGCTGAGAAGGTCAGCAATCTTTTTCCTGGATGATTCTATGGCGGCCCTTACTTTCCGGCCATGCGCATGGGTTGATGATGGATTTCCAAAATCCTCCAGCATGAAGGGGCGCATGGCTTCAAATACCTCCGGATCTAAAGGCGTTGTTGCAGCATTGTCCAGATAAACGTTCATGAAAAATATCCTTTTTTCAGCGTTTGGAAATCTTTTTTATGTCGTTGAGAAGCTGCTCAGCAAGTTCTTTTGCACGTTTCTCATTAGGCGCCTCAGCAATAATGCGGACAATCGGCTCGGTGTTGGACTTTCGCAGGTGAACCCATTCCCGCTTCTCCTCAAAATCAATTCGCACACCATCGGTGAGGTTGATTTGCTCTGCTGCATATTTATCCTTTACCTCTTTTAAAATCCGGTCAACATCTATCTCTGCTGAAAGAGAGATTTTATTTTTAGAAATATGATACTGCGGATAGGAAGCTCGGACTTCCGACAGGGACTTTTCTGATCTTGCAAGATGTGACAGCACCAGTGCAATACCCATCAGGGCATCACGCCCGTAATGCAGATCGGGAAGAATAACTCCTCCATTGCCCTCACCGCCGATCATTGCTTCTGTTTCCTTCATTCTGCTGACGACGTTAACCTCACCTACCGCTGCTGCATGCCATTCATGCCCGTACTTTTCAGTCAGATCACGTAATGCACGGGTTGAAGATAGATTAGAGACTGTTGCAGTTTTTTCACCGGTATAACGGGAAAGCACATAGTCAGCAGCCATTACCAGAGTGTATTCCTCTCCGAAAGGACAGCCGTCTTCACAAATGAGCACAAGCCGGTCCACATCCGGATCGACAACTATTCCAAGGTCAAATTTTCCAGACTCCAGGACATTACAGATTTCCTGGAGGTTTTCAGGCAACGGTTCCGGATTATGAGCAAACTTTCCGTTCGGTTTACAGTTGATCTTTTTTATTTTTTTAACGCCGAGCGAATCAAGCAACATTGGAACAGCAATTCCTCCTGTGGAGTTCACGGCATCTATCGCAATTCTGAAGCCTGCTTTCCGAATTGCCCTGCGATCAACCAGCGGATGCTTCAAAATATTTTTTATGTGTCGCTCAAGCTGATCTTTACTTTTCCTGATACGGCCAAGCTTTTCAACTGGAACATATTCAAAGTTTCCTTCCTCAGCCAGCTTCTGAATATGCAGTCCCTCCTCATCGGAGATGAATTCCCCCAGGTGGTTGAGAAGTTTAAGTGCATTCCATTGTCCTGGATTATGACTTGCTGTAATGATAATACCGCCATCTGCCGCTTCTTCGGGTACCGCCATCTCAACGGTGGGGGTCGTGGAGAGTCCAAGATCAATTACATCAAGTCCTATCGCTGAAAGTACGGAAGCAACAATATTGCTGACCATTTTCCCGCTTACCCGGGCATCTCTTCCGATAACAACTTTGGTTCCACCTGCTGATTTAACCCATGTTCCGTAAGCGGCTGCAAACCGCGTCACATCCTCGGGTGTCAGGGCTTCGCCGGGTTTGCCGCCAATGGTACCGCGGATGCCTGATATGGATTTTATGAGTGCCAAATGCTTTCTGTTAGGTTTGAAATTTTCAACGGCTTTTTTTGAATTCAGGTAAGGGTACTGTTGCATCCTGCTTATCGGGGTCGCCGCATACCTCCCCCTCTCCGATTACCTTACCACAGTAACCGCATGTAATGCCTTCCTTTGCCAGAAAAGGGCTCTGGGTAGCACATGTTCCTCTGAACTCGCCGTTTTTAATAAAAAGCAGCCTGACGCTCATCAGAATAAAAAATAAACCAAAAACCGCAAGTGACACAAAAAAAACTGCCATAATGAATTGATTATTCGCGGGGAATGGGAATTTTACCCGGTAAAAATACAACGAAACCCTGCACCGGACAATTCCGGAAATCCAGATGGAAAAACCTGAAAAATCCCTTTCAAAACCTGATCCCGATCGTGGGGAAAAACTCAAGGCCTTTGACCGGTTGCTCACTATTATGAATGAGCTCCGGGAAAATTGTCCGTGGGACAAAAAGCAAACCATTGAAAGCCTACGTCATCTGACCATTGAAGAAACATACGAGTTGTCTGATGCCATCCTGGACGGCAATCTTAATGAGGTCAAAAAAGAAATCGGCGACCTGATGCTTCATCTGGTATTCTATGCGCGCATTGCAAGTGAGCAGGGCGCATTTGATGTTGCCGATGTTTTAAACGGGATTTGTGATAAACTCATTGAGCGACATCCTCATATTTATGGTGATGTGATTGCAGAGGATGAGACAACCGTTAAAGCCAACTGGGAAAAGATAAAGCTCAAAACCGGAAATAAATCTGTACTGGCCGGTGTACCGGTCTCCTTACCTGCTATGGTGAAGGCCATACGAATTCAGGATAAAGCCCGAGGTGTAGGATTTGACTGGGATAACAAAGATCAGGTCTGGCAAAAAGTTGAAGAGGAGCTTTCTGAATTTCGCGAAGAAGAAAAAACAGGTAACCGTGAAAAAATACTTGCTGAGTTTGGAGACCTCCTGTTTTCACTTGTGAACTATGCACGGTTCCTTCAGATAGATCCGGAAGAAGCCCTTGAGCGCACCAACAAAAAATTTATTAAGAGATTCACACACCTTGAAGAGGCGTCAGCCCGTGACGGAAAAAAAATGGGCGAAATGACTCTTGAGGAAATGGATGTATACTGGAATCAGGCAAAAAATTTATAACAGCTGTCTTCTATAAAGCTGTATCGTATTCTCCATTCCGTAGTAAAGTGCGTCACATATAAGCGCATGACCAATGCTGACTTCATCAAGAAATGGAATTGAATTTTTTAAAAACCGGAGGTTGTTCAGGTCCAGATCATGACCTGCATTTACACCTAAGCCCATCTGTTTCGCACGAAATGCAGCGGTGACATACTTTTCCGCAGCTCTTTCAGGGTTTTCATGATACTGATGTGCATAAGGGCCGGTGTACAACTCAACCCTGTCAGCGCCCGCAGCAGCAGCCCCATCCACCATTACCTCAAACGGATCAACAAAAAATGACACCCGAATACCGCAATCTTTTAGTTTTTTCGTTATGCCTTTCAGGAATTCGGCGTTCTTGACAGTATCCCAGCCCTGACTGGAAGTAATAACATCAGGAGCATCAGGTACCAGAGTTACCTGTGCAGGGCGGGTCTGTGTGACCAGATTCAAAAAATTTTCATCGGGGTACCCTTCTATGTTGAATTCTGTGGTGACTACAGCAGCCAGTTCCTTTACATCAGAATACCGGATATGTCGTTCATCCGGTCGCGGGTGTACTGTAATCCCCTGAGCTCCGAAACGTTCAGCGTCAAGCGCCATGCGGATCACATCCGGATTATTGCCGCCACGTGCATTTCTGATGGTAGCTATTTTATTGATGTTAACGCTGAGTCGTGTCATTTTCCAACTTCGGCCTGCTTATCTAACTTTGTGCGAATATACAGTGCCTTTAAGATTGATATGAACCGGCTTAACCAACAAATTCCATGAGTTTAAGATCACAAATTGATAATGACATTAAAGAGGCCATTCTTGGTCGCAAAAAAGAAGAGCTGGAAGCCCTTCGCAGCATCAAATCTATGATCCTTCTGGCAGCCACAGAAAAGGGCGGTACAGAAGAGCTGTCGCAGGAAACAGAAAGTAAGATTCTTATGAAAGCTGCCAAGCAGCGTAAAGAATCTGCTGAAATCTTTATCAGGGAAAACAGAAAAGAACTTGCAGATCGTGAATTGCTCCAGCTTGAGGTGATCAGCCGATATCTTCCCAAACAACTTTCAGAAGAAGAGCTCACTGAAGAAGTGCGTAAAATTATTGCCACGGCCGGTGCCGCCGGACCACAGGATATGGGTAAGGTAATGGGCGTTGCCACAAAAGCTTTGGCAGGGAAGGCTGATGGAAAACAGATTTCTGAATTGGTGAAAAAATTACTGGCTTCTTGAACAGGACTGACGTCATACTGACAGTGCTTCTTTTACTTGGTGCCTGGAGTGGATACCGTAAGGGATTTTTGATGGCTTTGTTTTCACTTGCAGCCTTTTTGCTTGGACTATTCGGTGCCTATCATCTGATGGGTGACGGAGTCGTATGGCTTGGATCCAAAATAGAGGCAGACCCAGAATTGATGCCTTACATTTCCTTCATGATTATTTTCCTTTTGATTGTTATTGCCGTAAAAATCATTGGGTCCATCCTCCGTGCTTCTATTGCTCAGACTGTTCTGGGTCAGGCTGATAACATTCTCGGCGCAATACTGGGAATTCTTCGGTATAGTTTCATGGTAAGCGTCGTCATCTGGATCCTGACATCTCTTCATTTTAGATTACCGGAAGACTGGAGGAAAGATTCGGTTATGTTGCCTGTCGTCGAAAAAACAGCTCCTTACATCGCAGGGAAAGCAGGATCTATGTTTCCATCCGTCAGTGATTTGTTCAAGGGCTTCTGAAGATCCCCGCATTTTGACTTTTTTTACAATATTTACCAATTAAATCCGGTATTATGCCCCTGAATGTCAAGGAAGACAGCGGTTTTAGTTATGTGGATGAAGGCCAGGGCCAGGTGCTGATGATGTTGCACGGCCTCTTTGGTGCTTTGAGCAACTGGGAAGCTGTTGTCGCAAGGTTCGCACCACATTACAGAGTTGTCATTCCGATGCTCCCGATTTATACTATGCCAATCAAGGAAGCAGGCCTTGAAGGACTCAGAACTTTTGTAGAGCAATTTGTGAGGACAATGAAGCTTGAAAACATGATTATCATGGGTAACTCACTTGGAGGTCATGTAGCCCTGCTCTATACACTCAAAAACAGTGAGAAAGTTTCCAGTCTGATTCTTACCGGAAGCTCAGGGCTCTTTGAAAATGCCATGGGCGGATCTTATCCCCGGAGAGGAAGTTACGACTACATCAAAGACCGCGTCGAATATACATTTTACGATCCTTCAGTTGCATCCGGTGACCTCATCAACGAGGTCTTTGAAACAACCAAAAGTATTCCGAAGTGTATGCGGATTGTAGCCATTGCAAAGTCGGCACAACGAAACAACCTCGCGGGGGAATTACATAAAATTCAGGTGCCAACCCTTCTGGTCTGGGGACTCAACGATACCATTACCCCTGCCATGGTCGCCCATGATTTCAACCGTCTGATTCCGAACTCCAGGCTTCGTTTCATTGACCAGTGCTGTCACGCTCCAATGATGGAACACCCTGAAAAATTCAACGCAATTGTGGAAGAGTTCCTTCAATCAACTGTCAACGCATGATCGCGGAGGAGCTCATCAATCAACTTATCCCCCCGTTAAAACCGGGAGATACTGCAGGGCGTGCTCTTTCGTGGATGGAAGAGTTCAGGTGTCCGCAGCTTCCGGTAGTAGAAAACGGCAAACTGCTGGGCTTCATGACAGAAGAAATGATCATTGACGGAAATGATCTTGAAAAAAAAGTAGAGCATTTTAAACTGGTCAATGAACATTGTCTGGTGCCTTCCGATGCACATTTCTACGAAGTGGTAAAAGTAGCCGGTGAATATAAAATGCAGGTTGTAGCCGTTCTGAATAACCTGAAGTTGTACTCCGGCTCCATTACAGTGAGTGACATTATGGCCACCTTTTCTCAAACCGCAGCCATTCAGATGCCGGGAAGCATCCTTGTTCTTTCAATGGATCTGATCGATTATTCCCTTGCAGAGATTGCCCGGCTTGTGGAGGAAAATAATGCCAAAATCATTAGCTCAACTCTGGTGCAGGACCCACTGGATAGCAGCAAAATCCGCCTTACAATTAAAATCAATAAGTCCGACCTTGGAAGAATTGTTGCCACCCTGGAAAGGTTTGAGTTCAGGATTATCGGCCGGTATCAGGAAACACAATTTACTGATCCTGAAAAGGAAAGATTTGACCTGTTGATGCGCTATCTCAACATCTGAAAGAGGTTGTATGAAAATTGCACTTCACGGAAGAGACTTCCAGCAAAAGTCATCGCGTTTTGTGGAAAAGGTGATTCAGCTGCTGGAGGATAATGGAGCCGAACTGATGGTATCAGACAAATTCGCTCGCTATTTCAAATCAAGAAAATTCAAAGTGTTCAGTCAACCGGGCCAGCTTCGGGGCATTCAATATTTCATCTCGTTGGGTGGTGATGGAACGTTGCTTGAGTCCATCACACTGATCGGAAGAAAAGAAATTCCGATCATGGGAATAAACACAGGCAGACTGGGATTTCTGTCCACCACCAGCCGTGAAGAAACAGAAGAAGCGGTACAAAGCCTTTTCAAAGGAAAAGTAAAAACAAGTTCGCGAACACTCCTGAGACTGAACACATCCCCGAAACTTTTTGGCGCCATGCCATTCGCGCTGAATGATTTTACAATCACCAAAAAAGATAATTCAATGATTCGTATTGGCGTTTACGTGAATGGTGAACTGCTTAATTCATATTTCGCAGATGGCCTGATCGTTTCCACTCCAACCGGATCAACAGGTTATTCGCTGAGCTGCGGCGGCCCCATCGTCCACCCGAAATCACAAAGTATTATCATCACACCGGTCAGTCCGCATAATCTTACTGCAAGGCCAATTGTTCTATCCGATAAAGTTGAACTTGAATTCAAGGTTGAAAGCAGAATCAAAAAATTTCAGATAACTCTTGATTCCCGGAGTGAAACCATTGATGATTCTTACACACTGAAAATAAAGCGTGCAGGTTTCAGGGTAAAATTACTCCAGGTGCCAAATCATGATTACTTCAGCACACTGAGACAAAAACTGAACTGGGGTCTGGACGTCAGGAACTAAATTGCCATTAATTCAATGAGGCTGTTTTCTGCCATAACATTTTATGCTTTCCAGCGTTCCGGCTTTATGCGCAGGACTCTAACCGCTTTTATCATCTTTTCAGGATTTTATTTTTTTCCTGCAAAAGCCCAGATCCGCCAGCGGTCTGAGGTTGGGGGAGGAATCGGAACATTTAATTACACCGGTGATCTTGTAAGGACTTACAACATCCGCTATTCAAGACCAGGTGCAACTGTTTTTTACCGCCATAATTTCAGTCATGTGGTAAGTGTGCGAACCGGGCTGACCTTTGGCAGGGTAGCTGCAAGCGACCTGAAGGATCCCATCGACCTCGCTGCCAAGGAAAGAGGCGCCTCTTTTGATATTGGTCTTCTGGAGCTTGCCCCCATTTTTGAGTACCACTTTATAGACTGGAAAGACGCCAAGAGAAGGATCAGATATACTCCCTATCTGTTCGCAGGTGCCGGGCTTTTCGTTTTCTCCGGAAATAAGGAAAAACCTGAGGCCTACAGCAATGTCCAGGCATCCATTCCTCTTGGAGGCGGATTTAAATATATCCTCAATCCCCATTGGTATCTGGGGCTTGAAATTGGCATCAGAAAGACCTTTTTTGACTATCTGGACAATGTTTCGGATAGGGCTAGGCCTCAGAAAAGACCTCTGGAATCAGGCAATCCTTACGACAAGGATAATTACTTTTTCATTGGATTCAGTCTGACGCGCACTTTTTACGACATCCCATGTGCAACCAGCCCATATTAGGGTCGCAACTACATTATATTAGATAACAAAAAAGGCATATTTTTGCGCCCTTGTGGCTACGATTAACGACCAGATAAACTCTGAAAAGCTTCCCCGGCATATTGCTGTCATCATGGACGGTAATGGGCGCTGGGCGCGGCAAAAAGGTGCGGCCCGGATTTTTGGCCACCGCCATGCCATTCAGGCTGTTCGTGACATTTGCGAAGGTTGCGGAGAACTGGGGGTTAAATACCTGACTCTGTATGCTTTCAGCACCGAAAACTGGTCACGTCCAAAAGAAGAAGTTGACGGCCTAATGGAATTACTGGTAGATGCCCTTCAGAAAGAAATGGAAACGCTTCAAAAGAACAATGTGAGGCTTTCTGTGATTGGTGATGTGAACAGTCTGCCGGGCTCCTGTCAGAGAAAGCTTAAGGAATCCATGGAGGAAACGGCAGGCAACAGTGGTTTGAATGTAATTCTGGCACTTAGTTACAGTGGCAGATGGGAAATAACCGATGCTGTCCGAAAGATTGCCAGAGCAGTTGCCGATGGCAAGCTCCTGCCTGAAGACATCACTGAAAAAAACCTTTCGGACCACCTGAACACCTCAGGAATACCTGATCCTGAACTGCTCATTCGCTCCGGCGGAGAGATGAGAATCAGTAACTTCCTGTTGTGGCAGCTTGCTTATACCGAACTGTATATAACTGATAAATTCTGGCCTGATTTCAGGAAAAACGACCTTTTTGAAGCCATTATTGATTTTCAGAAAAGAGAGAGAAGATTTGGAAAAGTGCTTGAACCCCACGCCTGAACTAACATGAGAATTTTTTTAACGCTGTTACTTATTGCCTGTCTTTCAAATGTTGCTGAAGCCCAGTTCCGGCGCGGAAGAGAGCAGCAACGGCAGGCTGAACCCTTGGAAAACACACTGAATTATGCAAATCCTCAGGAATACAACATCGCGGGTATTGATGTAAGCGGACTTAATGTCCTTGATAAAAACGCCATGATCTCACTCACCGGCCTGAAAATTGGTGATAAAGTGAAAATTCCAGGAGATAAAATTAGCGCCGGCGTCAGAAAATTATGGAAACATGGACTTGTAGGTGATGTATCCATAGGCGTTGACAGAATTGAAGGATCAAATGTATATCTGACTGTTCAGCTTGCAGAACGCCCCAGGCTTTCAGAGTTTTATTTTACAGGCATCAATAAGAGCCGGCAGACAGCCATCAAAGAAGAAATCAAGCTTATTCGCGGACGAATTGTGAATGACGCCATGGTTCGTAACACAGAAGTTTCTGTGCGCAAATTCTTCGTTAAAAAAGGGTTTCTTAATACCGAAGTCACCATCAAGCCGGAAACAGACACACTCAACAGAGGAAACGTAAAACTCCGCATTAATGTGGCCCTGAACGGAAAAGTGCGGATTCATTCCATAGACTTTGAAGGAAACGATCAGGTGGATGAAATGAAGCTCAAGAAGCAGCTCAAAAAAACAAACGAATATGCGCGTTTGAATCTGCACAGGGTGGTTTTAGGAACAGTTCTAAAGGCAACCCCCCAAAAGGCTGTCCAGGCCATGACACATTCCACGCCGACTACCTGGAGACAGGCAAAAGAATTCCTGAGCGATAATGTAAAGCTTAATGTTTTCAGTGCTTCAAAATTCATCAAGGCAGATTTTGATGAAGATAAAAAAGCGCTTATTGAATACTACAACAGCAAGGGCTACCGTGATGCAGATGTTATTGCCGATACGGTTATGCGCCACTCCGACCGAACCATTGATTTAAAAATCAAAATTTTTGAAGGCCGAAAGTATTACCACCGAAAAATTGACTGGACAGGTAACTACCTCCATACTGCAGCAACACTCAACAAGATTCTGGATATTAAAACGGGTGATGTTTATAATAAAGAATTGCTGGACAAACGCACCAATTTCAATCCCAAGGGTGCTGATGTAAGCAGCCTTTATATGGATGACGGATATTTGTTTTTTGATGTCAAGCCTGTTGAGGTAGCCATCGTTGGTGACTCCATAGATATTGAAATGAGGGTATTTGAAGGTGACCAGGCAACTATTGATCGCGTGGAGTTTACTGGCAACGAGCGGACCAGCGATCACGTAATACGCAGAGAGCTCAGCACTGTCCCTGGCCAGAAATTCCGCAGGTCAGACATCATCCGCACACAGCAGATGCTGTCTTCGATGGGCTTCTTCAACCCTCAGAAAATTGGTCAGGATATCATTCCTAATATCTCTGCCGGTACAGTTAATATCAAATGGAACCTTGAAGAGCAATCTAACGACCAGATACAGTTATCCGGTGGATGGGGCGGATTTTATGGTTTTGTTGGTACTGTAGGCCTTGCCTTCAATAATTTCTCAATAAGAAATATTCCTCACTTTGACAGATGGCGGCCGCTGCCTGTTGGTGATGGCCAGAAACTTGCAATCAATGCGCAGGCCAATGGCAGGTCGTTCCAGAGTTACAGTATGTCTTTTACAGAACCATGGCTTGGTGGCAAACGTCCGAATTCATTTACCTTCAGCATCAACAAATCAATTTCAAGACTTGCCACAAACTTTTTCTCTTTCACACCTGATTTCAGCAGCGGAAGAATCCTAAAACAATCAGGTATCACCGTTGGTCTTGGCCGACGTCTTACCTGGCCTGATAACTACTTTACTCTTAACACGGCCGTCTCCTGGATGTTGTATGAGTACAAAAATTATCCCGGCCTTCCTGCAGAAGGTAAAACAACCAACCTGAACATTAACACAACTCTTGCGAGAAACAGTATTGACAATCCGATGTACCCTACCACGGGCTCTTCGCTGAGTCTCAGTCTGACCATGACGCCTCCATACTCACTGATTGGTAATGCAGCTTATTTGGATGATCCGGCAACCAAATTCAAGTTTGTAGAACTTCACAAATGGATGCTCGATACTAAATTTTATCTGAAGCTGATCGGCTCCAAAAAACTTGAGGGCGGACGCAGCCTGGTTCTTGAAACAAAAGCGCACTTCGGAATCATCGGAAGTTATTCACGGAACTTTACGCCCGGACCTTTTGAACGCTTCCTGCTTGGTGGCGACGGCCTCGCCGGCGGATTCCAGTCATTCGTGCTTGGTCAGGATATCATTGGCTTGAGAGGTTATGAAAACAACCGTGTCACACCTCCTTTTTATGCCGGTGTGCAGACAGGCAACACGAGCAATGCAATTCAGGGTGGTATTGTTTACAACAAACTTGGAATGGAGCTCCGCTATCCTGTTACGACAGGACAAAGCGCGACCATCTATGGATTCCTGTTTGCAGAGGGCGGAAACAACTGGGGTAATTTTCAGGAGTTCAATCCTTTTCAGATCTATAAGTCCGCCGGAGCCGGTGTTCGTCTGTTTATGCCTGCCTTTGGTCTAATAGGTCTGAACTGGGGGTATGGATTTGATACACTTCCCGGAGCCCAGCAACGGAGCGGACAGCAGTTTCACTTCACCATCGGACAACAACTCCGCTGATTTTGATGCAAAAAGCACTGTTTATTTTCCTTGCTCTGATTTTCGGCCTGAATTTTGCGTCAGGCCAGAAGTTCGGTTACATAGATTCGGAGTATATACTCGGAAAGATGCCTGAATACAAAAAAGCACAGGAAGAACTCAGTCAGTTTGCAAATGGATGGCAAAAAGAAGCTGAAGAAATGGATGGTAAAATCCAGAGTATGTACGCCCGCTACCGCGCTGAAGAAGTTCTGCTGACTGAGGAGATGAGAAAGGAAAGAACAGATGAGATTAAAAAAATGGAAAATGAACTTCGTGAGTTTCAGAAAAAAGTATTCGGCTTTGAAGGTTTATACTTTTTGAAAAAGAAGGAACTTATGAAACCACTGCAGGATAAAGTATGGGATGCGTCAGAGCGGGTTGCCAAATCAAACAGACTTGCGATCATTTTTGACAAAGCAGGTGAGCTTGTGATGATCTACACTGATCCCCGGCACGATTATTCTGATTTTATACTTGAAGAACTTGGACTTGGAGACCCTAATGATAAAATAAAGTAAATTTGAACCTAACATGAAGAAAACAATTTTTACCCTGATTACCGTACTGTCATCGGCAGTGCTGTTCGCTCAAACCGCACCTGTCGTGCAGAAAATCGGTTATGCAGACTGGAACTATATTTTCAGCCAGATGCCGGAATACAAGCAGATTGAAAATGAAATTAAGACCCACGGCACACAGCTTGAGAACCAGCTGAAAGCCAAGTATCAGGAATATGAGCAGAAGATGCGTGCTTATGAAGCAATGCCTGCAACCACTTCAGAGGTTATCAAAGCCGACAAGCAGCGGGAGATTCAGGCTTTGGGAGAAAACATCCAGAAATTTCAGACTGATGCACAGACCTCCATTCAGAAAAAGCAGGTTGACCTGATGCAGCCTGTTTATACCAAAGTCGGAAAAGCTATTGAAGATGTCGCTAAAGAGCAGGGCTACTCCTTCATCATCAATCCACAGCTCATGGGCGGAGATGATGTGCTGTTGTACTCTGATGAGAATTATGATATTTCCAATTCGGTGCTGAAAAAAATGGGTGTAACCCCTGCAGCTCCGAAATAGAAACATTCCATTCATAAAAGAAGACCTAAGGAGGGTGTCACAGACACCCTCCTTTTTTTATCTTCACGCCTGAACATTTCAGCCATCACCCATGAGATATCTAATCCTTACACTGTTTTTTTTCAATTCCTGGATTCCCGGCAAAGCACAACTCAAGAGCCCGTCCGAATTTCTTGGCTATGAACTTGGCGAAGCCTTCACCAGGCATCACAGAGTGGTGGAATATTTCAGGCATGTGGATGAGTCCATGCCAAATGTTCAGGTCATTCAGTATGGCGAAACTTATGAGCGGAGACCACTAATCGTTGCCATTATTACCTCGCCGGAAAATTTTAAAAATCTTTCCACAATCAGAGAAGACAATCTGAAACGCGCCGGTGCCATGCAGGGCACTCCCTCAACCCGCACAGGCATCGTGTGGCTGAGTTATAATGTTCATGGAAATGAAGCCAATTCCACAGAGACCTCCATGAAAACTTTGTATGAGCTTGTGAATCCGGCGAATAAAAAATCTGCAGAGTGGTTGAAAAATACTGTTGTTATCATTGACCCATGCATTAATCCGGATGGCCGTGATCGTTTTGCCAACTTTTTTAATCAGTACGGAAATTCTCCCGCCAATCCGGATCCTCAGGCCCGTGAGCATCGTGAACCATGGCCGGGCGGCAGACCCAATCATTACCTCTACGACCTCAACAGAGACTGGGCATGGTTAACCCAGAAAGAATCTTCAGCACGCATAAAACTTTACAATCAGTGGTTGCCACACGTGCATGTGGATTTCCATGAACAGGGATATAACAATCCATACTATTTCGCACCTGCAGCAGAACCATACCATGAAGTAGTCACTCCGTGGCAACGAGAGTTCCAGGATGTAATCGGGAGAAACAATGCAAAATATTTTGATGCTCAGGGATGGTTGTATTTTACCAAAGAAAGATTTGACCTCTATTATCCAAGTTACGGTGACACCTATCCTACTTACAGCGGAGCTATCGGCATGACCTATGAAAAGGGTGGCATCGGAGCGGGCATCACCGTTACTACACGCGAAGGAGATCCAATGACGCTGAAAGATCGTATTGAACATCACTTCACCACCGGAATGTCCACCGTCGAAGTATCTTCAGCAAACATGGAACGCCTACTGGATGAGTTTGCAAAGTTTAATCGGGAAAACATTAATAACCCTGCCGTCCCGTACAAGTCTTATGTAATCCGCGCAGACAACAATAAGGACAAGCTTGCTTCATTAAGTAGCTGGCTTGATGCACATGGCATCGTTCATGGAATTACTGGTTCTGCGCGTCAGGCAAAAGGATTTGATTACTCAACAAGGCAGAGTGGCACCTTTTCAGTTGGCACGGAAGATCTTGTATTCAATATTTATCAGCCCAAAGGCAGATTTATCACCACTGTTTTTGAACCTGTATCAAAACTTGTTGATTCATTAACCTATGATGTAACAGCCTGGAACCTCATTTATGGTTATGGACTAAAAGCTGTTGCGCTGACTGAACGCATCAATCCTGCAAAAGCTTATCAGGCTTCAGCACCTGTTACAGCTGCCCCCGGAACACCTTATGCTTATGTATGTCGCTATGAGTCCATAAAGGATGTACAGTTTTTGACCAGACTTATGAAAAGGGGATTCAGGGTAAGAACAGCCATGCGCTCTTTTTCATCGGAAGGACAAAAGTTTGAACCCGGAACAATTGTTATTACAAGGAGAAATAATGAGCAGATTCAGGACTTTGATCAGACACTGCGAAAGATTGCTGAAGACCTCGGAAGAAATCTTTTCGCATTAAAATCCGGATATATGGATCAGGGGCCTGACGCAGGATCCTCTGATTTTGTTTTTATCAAAGCACCACGGGTTGCGTTACTTGGAGGAGATCAGACCAATTCGCAAAATCACGGACAGATCTGGCATTATTTTGAGCAAATCATCGGATACCCAATTACAGTTCTTGGAACAGATTATTTTAAAACAATTGATCACTGGCAATATGATGTAATCATAATTCCTGAAGGAAATTACAAATTGTTTGATGAGGAGTTGCTGACAACTCTGAGCAGGTGGGCAAGTGACGGCGGAAGACTTGTGATTTCAGGTTCAGCGAATAATGCTTTCGCAGATCGTAAAGGATTTGGATTAAAGAATGCATCCAAAACTGAAGGTAAAAATCAGGATAAATTAAAAGATCAGCTTCTGCCATACGGGGACCGCGAAAGAGCAAAACTTTCATCCTCAATTTTTGGTGCGATATATAAAGTGACAATGGACAAAACCCATCCGCTGGCATTTGGAATTGGCGATACCTATTACTCGCTGCGAACCTCAGGGATTCACTTTCCATTCCTGGAGTCCGGAATCAATGCAGGAACACTCAGAGGAAAAGTCACCCCATTGATGGGTTTTGCAGGTAAGAAGATGAATCGGGAACTGGAAAATACACTTGTGTTTGGAGCGGAGGAAAAGGGCAAAGGCAGGGTCATTTATCTGGTTGATAACCCGCTGTTCCGTTCCTTCTGGGAAAACGGCAAAATGGTCTTTTCAAATGCTGTATTCCTGTCGGGAGCAGGTTTCTGATCAGAGGCTCTGAAATTAAGTTTTTGAGTTACTGAATTTGAGTATTTTCGGGCCTAAATTCTTGTTATGGAAGTTTTTGGCATTGTCATTATCCTGTTCGTTCTCGCTATCGTTTCTATCTGGCTTGTCCCCAATAAAAAAGTCAGCGACAACGAGCATGATCTGAAGTTCTGAATTTCAGAACAATCGTGAACATCTGCGTTTTTTGCGGCTCCGGAGATGGGGATCTCCCCATATTTAAATCTGCCGCTGAAGAATTCGGGGCGCTTATTGCACAAAAGGGGCATCTTCTGGTTTATGGAGGTGCGGATATCGGGCTGATGGGTGCCATCGCCGATTCTGTTATGGCTCATGGCGGAAGGGTTACCGGCATCATCCCTGAATTTTTATTCGAAAAAGAAATTGCCCACCTCGGGATTTCAGAACTTATTACAGTCAAATCCATGCACGAGCGGAAAATGCGGATGGCCATGCTTGCCGATGCATTTGTTGCCATGCCCGGCGGTTGGGGAACCCTTGAAGAATTGGCCGAAATTCTTACCTGGAAACAACTACAATTGACTGAAAAACCCGTTGCTATTCTTAATGTGGATCAGTTTTTTACGCCACTGATTGCTATGATGCAATCAATGGTGGAACATCGGTTTCTTGCCAAAGAAAATCTGGATAATCTGATTGTCTCAAATTCAGCTCAAGAACTTTCTATTGCACTGAATTTATAATCACTTGATTTATTGTCATTAGATTAGCGACGATGAAATGGCTTCTCGTCCGGAGTCTTCTTTTGCTGATCGTTTTTCCTTCCGTTAGCCAGGACCCTGTCCTTGGTTATACCATGGCGGAAGGGAAAAAGAAGATCACTATTCCTTTCGTTCTGTCAAACAATCTGATCATCATTCCGGTCATTTTCAATAATCAGATTCCGCTTAAATTCATTCTTGACACCGGTGTAAGAACGACACTACTCACTGACAAAACAGTTCCAGATATTCTGGGGCTTCCTTACAGCCGGCGATATACCATTTCAGGTCCGGGAGGAGAAAAGCTGGTAAGTGCCGTTATTACCAACAATATCAGCCTGGCCATTCCGCCTGCTTTGAGCGGCAAAGGACACTCTGTACTAGTACTTGAAGAAGATTACCTGCAGCTTAAAAATCAGATTGGTTTTGAGGTTCACGGAATTCTTGGTTACGAAGTATTCAGCAGATTCATTGTTAAGATCAACTATGAAAAAAATGAGCTGACTTTCATTTCGCCTGAGCATTTCAAAAAGCCACGCAGTTACCAGGCAATAAAAATGACTGTAGAGGATACAAAGCCTTATGTAGTGACCAAAGTGCAGTTTCAGAACGGCACTGAAACTGAATTAAAATTGATGGTTGATACCGGTGCAAGTCATTGCCTGCTGTTGGATTCTCAGATTCCCGGCATTGCCATACCGGAAAAAAATATTTCAGGATTAATCGGCAGAGCCCTGGGTGGTAATATTACCGGTAAAACCGGAAGGCTGAATTTTCTGCAGATGGGAAAGTTCAGGCTGGATAAACCGATTGCAAATTTTCCTGATCCTGAAATCTATACAGATTCAATTAGAGGAACCGATGTCTTCCGGCATGGCACCATAGGAGGTGAACTGCTCAACAGATTCACTGTCATATTTGATTACTCAAGCGAGAAATTCTACTTCAAAAAGAATCTGAATTTCCGTTCTGACTTTCATTTCAACATGAGCGGACTCGCCGTTGAGGCGCGTGGACCCCGTCTGAAAACTTACACAGTAACAGATGTTCGGAAAAATTCAGCAGGTGAGCTGTCAGACTTAAGGAAAGAAGACAGACTTTTAAGGATTCAGGGAGTTGATGTTTCAAATTTCACGCTAACTGAGATCAACCGTTTATTGTCTTCAAAAAAGGGCAAAAAGTTATCTGTTGAAATTGACCGGGGCGGAGTCCGGATGAAAAAAAGAATTATTCTTACCAGCGATATCTGATCAGAATACCTGAAGGACATTCGTGTTGACCAGAAAGGTTTTGAAAAAATAAAAATTCATTCCTGTGGCAGCGAAGAAATTAAACCACATCAATTTTGAATAATCTGCGGCAGTGCTGTCAATAAATGTCTTCCTGAACCAATACACCAGAAAAACTGCTGCAGGCGCAATTGAAATAAGAAACAGACCGGACTGTGGAACAAACAGGAAATTTTCCAGGTAGAATAAAAATCCGGCAGCAGAAATAATGAAGACAGAAATTGAAAAAATAAATGTTTTCCGGATCCCTAAAACTCTGCTGATTGTAAGATCTCCGCGCCTTGCATCTTCTTCATGCTGATAGACCTGCGTGAGCGGATAGATGGCCATCAATAACAGTGACGATAATAGCCCCATCAGCTGAACTTTTACATTCATCAGATTCCAGGGTTCATATCCATTGAGACCAAGATATGCAGCGCACACCGTGAAGTAGCCCTGGAAAAAAGAAGTAAAAATTAATCCGGTAACAGGGTATTTCTTGATACGAACAGAAGGATGACTGTAAAGCCTGGAAGCTATGCTGTATATGACAATACATCCTGCGAACCAGATGCTGATTTTAAAAGCAAGCCAGATGGCCAGAAGGTCAAGAAGCAAAGAAGCATAATACAGTCCCTTGTTGACCGGGGGTGGATTTTTCAATCCCCCGATACTTTTTTCATCCTTATCAAAATAGCTGTTAAAGGCGTTTGAGGCAGGATAAACCAGAAAGTGAAGTATTAAAAAAACAAGTCCGAGCCTTTTACCGTCAAAATTCGGGGAAATGCACAAAGCAGCCAGAAAAATGGGTAAAAGGAACCATGAAAAGGGTAAGCGAAGGTGAAGAATCAGAGATTTAATGTCTTTTAACATATAGCCGGATAATTTATGGCATCATTTTTATTAGTAGTGACAGAAAGCGGATGCACATTAAGTGAATTACGCTGAAATTTGAAGTTAAACATAATGCTGTTTTTATGAACCACCTTTACATGATCAGAAAAAGTCTCGTTATTCTGCTGGCCGGAGCAATCATCGGCTGCGGATCTTTACCCGGAAAAAAAATTAATGAGCCTTTCAGCGGCAAAGCTTACGAATCCAATAACCGGTTTTTCAGAGGAACAGGAAAAGGAGAAAGCACACAAGATAATATTGCACGAGGCAAGGCAGACCTGGAGGCGAAATCACAACTGGCGGGCCAGGTAAGCACAACCATGCAGCAGGTAACTGATCAGTATCTCGGTCAGACTGAAAACCAGGCTGCAGCTGATGTCGCAGATAAGTTTCAAAGTCTCGTTCGTCAGGTTATGAACACCAACATTGCAGATCTCAGAAAAATCGGAGAGGAAAAGTTCTTTAACAAGGCTGAGAAAAAATACATCGTTTATATCGCCTACGAAATCAACAAAAATTCCATGTTCCGTTTTATGAAAAAGCAGGCGCGGGTAGATGGTAAACTGACTGAACGACAGCTGGAATGGATTGATAAAATCCTTGACGAGGAGATCAAAAAAACAGAGCAGGAAAATTAATCCCTGCTCTGGTTATTTAAGAAGAATTTTACAGGGTTATTCCCACACAACCTTCTCCATCACATCATACCAGTTTTTGTATTTCGGGAGATGGATTTTTTCAACTTCATTACGCTTTACTTTAAGGGTGGGCGTCATCAGATTATTTTCAACCGTCCAGGCATCCTTCATCACTACAGCTTTTTCCAGGCGCTCGTGATGTTCAAGTCCGGGGTTGATCTCACTGATCAGCGCTTCAAGTGAAGCTGCAAGCTCTTTTTTAGGTTTGGCTTTTCCGGCCGCTGAAGGAACTACCAGTGCAATCGGCTGGGGAATACCCATGCCTACCACGCATACCTGTTCGATATCAGGATTACGAAGCAACTGCATCTCAATCGGCGCAGGGGCAACATATTTACCCTTATCGGTCTTGAAGAGGTCTTTGATCCTTCCTGTAATAGTCAGGAATCCGTCGGGATCCACCGCACCCTGATCGCCGGTTTTCAGATAACCATCAGCTGTAAACATCTCAGCTGTCAGATCCGGTGCCTTATAATATCCCAGCATGGTTCCGGTGTGTCTGGTCTGGATCTCTCCCTCATCACTGATTCGCGTCTCAATTCCCGGCCAGGCACGGCCTACGGTTCCAACCTTTATTTTTTCAAGGTTAATATGTGAAACCGCACAATTTTCAGTCATGCCATACACCTCCCGGATGGTAATACCCAGTTTACCAAACCAATTGATGAGGTCTACGGGTATGGGCGCTGCGCCGGACAGATTAATCTTGCTGGCATGCAGCCCAAGTCCTTTCTGAATTTTCTTTTTCACGATGCTGCTGAGGATCGGAATACGCAACAGTGTATCAAGTTTTTTCTGCGGCATTTTTTCAAGAATCTTTTCCTGGAACTTGGCCCAGATTCGAGGCACACCGAAAAACAATTCAGGCTGTGTGTCTCCAAGATTTTTTCCAAATGAATCCAGCGACTCTGCAAACGAAATCATACCTCCTTCATATAATCCAAACAATCCGATCACCATACGCTCCGCTATATGTGACAATGGTAGGTAGGAAAAGAGACGGGGATGAGGAAATTCTCCGATAGTCTCATGAATTCTGTTGATTGCCAGTGATACACTGAACGATAAACTTTCCACAGTCATCATTACTCCTTTAGGTACTCCGGTAGTTCCGCTGGTATAGGTAATACTTGCCAGGTCCTGTAACCCCGGAACAAATTCACCTGCCAGGGGTTCATATTTTGCCATCAGGTCGTCCCACTGCAAACCTTCACCTACGCCGTAGAATGGAAAGGTAATTTTTGTCACTCCTGCCGGAATCCCGGCTTTCTGGCTTGGGTAATCATCCAGCTTTCCAACGAAGATGGCTGATGATTCGCTGTGAATCAGAATCTGTTCAATTGTTCCTGCTGTGATAGTAGGATAAAGCGGAACAGTAATGTTTCCTGACATCCAGATGGCCAGATCTGCCATTATCCAGTGTGCACAGTTTTTAGAGAGCAAAGCAATCTTGCTGTGAGTGGGAAGATTAAGATCGTGGATAGCTCTTGCCATCCTGCGAATCTCCTGACCGGCCTGACGGTAGGTATAATTTTTCCATTCGCCGTTGACAGGCTGGCGTAAGAATACTTTTTCAGGGATGGTCTTCTCCCAATGATAAAATTTTTCAAGAGGGGTCATCATGGCATCTAAGTTTAGGTTTTGGACCGAAATAAGGGTTTTTTAATCATCAGTGGGTATACCCCATTATTGACGAATATCTTACTTCGGGAAAGGGAAAATTAATCAAATTTACAGGTTGTCCAAACCGCCCATGAGTTCTGAAAAAACACTGTTTTTGCTTGATGCCTTTGCATTGATTTATCGCGCGCATTTTGCATTCACTAAAAATCCAAGAATCAATTCAAAAGGTAGAAATACTTCGGTGCCTTTTGGGTTCACCAATACCCTTCTGGAGGTTCTGCAGAAACAGAAACCAACTCATATAGGGGTTGCCTTTGATACATCGGCCCCAACTTTCAGAGATGAAATGTTTGAAGAGTATAAAGCCAATCGTCAGGAAACTCCTGAAGACATCCGGTACGGCACACCCATTATAAAAGACATTCTCAAGGGTTTCAACATCCCGATTCTTGAATTGGATGGATATGAGGCCGACGACCTGATAGGTACGCTGGCTATCCAAGCGGCCAAAAAAGGATTCAAGGTTTATATGATGACACCCGACAAAGACTTCGGACAAATTGTCGGTGAGAATATCTGGTTGTATAAACCTGCTTTCATGGGGAACAGTGTGGATATTCTGGGAGAAAAAGAAGTCTGTGAGAAATGGGATATTGAAAATGTGTCGCAGGTTGTGGACATGCTTGGTCTGCAGGGCGACACCGCTGATAATATTCCCGGCATCCCCGGCTTCGGTCCTAAAACAGCAGCTGCATTGCTGAAAGAATTCGGAAGTGTTGAGAACATTATTGCCGGAAGTTCAAAACTCAAGGGCAGACAAAAAGAGCTTGTTGAAAAATATGCTGAGCAGGCCATTCTGTCCAAAAAGCTGGCAGCAATCAACACGGAAGCGCCGGTGGAATTCAATGAAAAAGATCTGGAGTATTCCGGACCTGATCTTGCAAAGATCAAAACAATATTTGATGAACTTGAATTCCGCTCCATGCTTACCCGTGTAACAGGAAACGGAAAAGCTGAACCTGCAGAAACGAAGCAGGCACAACTTTCTATGTTTGGTTCTGCAGAAGCAGCAGAAGGAGAAGGAGAAACAATTTCGGATCAACGCACTGCAAAAAGTTCAGGAGCAACTTATACCATTGCTGATACAGATACAGAGCGGAAGGCACTGGCAGGAAAATTAAAGGAAGCCGGAAACTTTTCTATTGAAATCACTTCAAAGGGTGATTCAAATTTTGATTCTGTGATTACAGGGATTGCATTTTCATGGACTGCAGGTGAGGCTACCTATGTTCCGGTAAAAGAGGGCCATGATGCAGAAACCATTCTGAAACTTTTTCTGTCTCTGCTCAGTGATAATAAAGTTAGGATCACGGGACAAAATCTGAAGCCTGCTGTGATTCTGTTTAAAAAACTGGGTGTCACATTAAGCAGTGATCTTTTCGACACCATGCTTGCCCACTATCTGATTGAGCCTGAAGCATCTCACGAACTGAATGCGATCTCAGGTTTGTATGCATCCTATAAAATGATGGGGCTTGATGAAGCCCCTGCAGCTGAAATTGCCTGTGAACGAGCGGATATCAGTCTGCAGATCCGGGGCGCTTTGGAATCAGAACTTGAAAAGCGCGGACACTCAAGATTGATGAAGTTTGTGGAGCTCCCGCTGATGCGGGTGCTGGCAGATATGGAGTTTGAAGGGGTAATGATAGACCAAAAGGCGCTTGAAAAAATGTCTGAGGCACTGAAAAAAGATCTGGAATCAGTACAGGCAGAAATATTCAAACTTGCAGGGACAACATTCAATCTGAATTCACCACGGCAGCTCGGCGAGATTCTTTTTGAAAAAATGCAGCTCGCGGATAAAGCAAAAAAAACAAAAACAGGTCAGTATGCCACGGGTGAAGAAGTGCTTGTAAAACTTGCCGGTGAACATGAGATTATCCGGCATATCCTGGAATTCAGGGAATATGACAAACTCCGAAGCACCTACATGGAAGCTCTGCCGAAGATGGCAAGTAAAAGCGACCACCGTATTCATACCGATTACCGGCAGGCCGTAGCTGCAACCGGAAGATTAAGTTCCAACAATCCAAATCTTCAGAATATTCCGGTCAGGACTGAAAAGGGAAAGCAGATCCGTAAAGCATTTGTTCCTAGGGGTAAGGATTTTCTTTTCATGTCGGCGGACTACTCACAGATTGAGTTGCGGATTGCGGCAGTCTTCGCACAGGATGAGACCATGATGGATGCCTTCCGCCACGGAAGAGATATTCACCGTACGACAGCAGCAAAAGTTTTCAAGGTTGATCAGGATAAAGTTACCGCAGACATGCGGCGCAAGGCCAAGGAAGTGAACTTTGGAATTTTATACGGTAGTTCTGCTTTCGGGCTTTCTCAAAATCTTGGCATATCAAGAACTGAGGCAGCAGCTTTGATAGATAACTATTTCAACGAGTTTCCGGGAATCAAAAAATACATGGACGACAGCATCAACCATGCCCGTGAAAAAGAATATGTTGAAACGATTCTTGGCCGTCGGCGTTATCTGCGCGACATCAACTCACGCAATATCACAACCAGAGGATTCGCCGAACGAAATGCGATCAATGCACCGATTCAGGGAAGTGCAGCTGATATTATTAAGGTAGCCATGATCCACATCCACAACTGGCTTAACAGAGAACAGCTTAAAACACGAATGATCCTTCAGGTTCACGATGAACTGGTGTTTGATGTTCATAAGGACGAGGCTGATGATGTTAAGGAGAAAGTCATTGATTTGATGACCAATGCCATTCAGCTTGAAGTGCCTAT
>JBMTCO010000001.1:0-168611 GCA_049430945.1 Cyclobacteriaceae bacterium | reverse complement strand
TAACTTCACGAATAATACCGCTTGAATTCCCAAAAAAATGTTTCCAACTTAGAGTTTCAAATTATAAACTATTATGCGTTCAATAATTTATCTTTTACTATCAGTTCTGCTGATTCCTTCTATTGCTCAGAAAAAATCGGCAGCTCCGACTACTCCTCCATCTAAAATAGATGCGGCTCACTTCAAAGGACTCAAATGGAGAAATATCGGGCCTTTTCGTGGCGGTCGCGCCAATGCGATTGCAGGGGTCGTGCAAAATGATCAGATTTATTATGTTGGTTATACCGGAGGCGGAATCTGGAAAACAGAAAATGCCGGTGCTAATTGGAAAAATATTTCCGACGGCTTTTTAAAAGTCAGCTCAATAGGAAAAATCGCTGTCAGCGAAAGCGACCCCAATGTGATATATGCCGGCAGTGGTGAACATGCGGTGCGCGGGGTAATGACTTCGTTTGGAGACGGGGTCTATAAATCAACAGATGCAGGCAAGACCTGGAATAATATCGGACTTGAAAAAACAAGACATATTGCTGATGTCGCCATTCATCCTAATAACCCTGATATTGTTTATGTAGCTGCGCAGGGCGCTGTGCATGGTCCTAGTCAGGAACGCGGCGTTTATAAATCTACTGATGGTGGCGCAACATGGAAGCGCACTTTATATGTTGATGAAAATACTGGCGTCAGCAGTCTTTCTATGGACATGACGAATCCTCGTATTCTCTATGCTGCAACCTGGTATCACCGCCGCCATCCCTGGATGGTGGAAAGTGGCCCGCATGGCGCAATCTGGAAATCCACCGACAGCGGAGAGACCTGGACAAAAATCAACGAAGGTCTTCCAAAAGAAATGGGGAAAATCGGAGTCTCTGTTTCACGCGCAAATCCGAACAGGGTCTTTGCTATCGTCGAAGCAGAGCGTTCCAAGGCCGGGGTTTACCGTTCGGATGACGGTGGTAAAAAATGGAATCTGATGACAACAGATCAGAATACTACGTCGCGCTCATGGTATTATATGGAAATATATGCCGATCCAGTTAATGCGGATATCGTGTGGGTTTTGAATGCGCCGGCTCTTCGTTCAATTGATGGTGGCCGCACTTTTCAGAATGTCCGCGTAGGTCATGGCGATACTCATGATTTCTGGATCAATCCGAAGCGTAGCAGCAATGTGGCTATTGCTGATGACGGCGGTGGCGAAATCAGCTTTAATTCAGGCGGATCATGGTCCCCCATCAACAATCAGCCAACTGCTCAGTTTTACAGAGTTAATGCGGATAACCGTATGCCCTACTGGGTTTATGGCGGACAGCAGGATAACTCAAGCGTCATGATCGTGAGCCGGACAGCCGGCCCCGGTATTTCAGAGAAAGACTGGACCAATGGTCCCGGTTGTGAATCTGCATACATCGCTTTTGATAACCCGGATGATCCGCAATACTTTTTTGGTGGTTGTTATCAGGGAATCATTGAACAGCTGGATGCTAAAACAGGGGAAGCAAAAGATATTATGGAGTATCCTTCGCTGAATCTTGCATGGGAGCCGAAGAAAATGAAATACCGGTTTAACTGGAACGCACCAATAATCAATTCACCGCATGATCCTAAACTAATGTATCATGCAGGTAATGTATTGTTCCGCTCAACCAATGGAGGAATTAATTGGGAAAAAATCAGCCCTGACCTCACTAGAAATGACACGACTAGACAAGGTAAAAGTGGAGGACCGATTACAAATGAAGGTGCCGGTGGTGAAAATTATAATACCATTTATTATGTAATTGAGTCACCGCATGAGCCCGGAGTAATTTACACAGGAAGTGACTGCGGACTGGTTCACCTCACACGCGACGGAGGGAAGACATGGAAGAATGTTACGCCTGCCGGACTCCCGGAATCAAACATTCATTCAATTGAAGTTTCACGTCACGACCGTGGCACTGTTTATATCTCGGCCACGCGCTATAAGTTTAATGATTATGCCTCCTATACTTATAAGTCTTCCGACTATGGAGTTACCTGGACGAAAATTACTTCAGGAGTAGATAACGATGACTTTATTAAAGTGATCCGTGAGGATGTGAAAGTTAGGGACTTGCTGTACGCAGGATCAGAGCGCGGATTTTATATTTCTAACACCGGCGGAAAACAGTGGCACAAATTTCAGCTTAACCTTCCTGTTGTACCTGTGACCGATCTTATTATCCGTGATAATGATCTTGTTGCCTCAACAGCAGGTCGTGCATTCTGGATACTTGATGACCTTGGCGCGATTCAGCAGAGCCGTGCTGATCTGACTTCAGTATCTGTAAAACTTTTTACCCCTAAGCCTACCTACAGGCTGAGCGGACCGCCGGCTTATCTTGCGGCCATGGGCATTGATATTCCGGGCCTTGGAAAAAATCCTTCAGAGGGCGTAACGCTTGACTATTATTTAAAAGATAAACAGGATACCGTTGTCGCAACGCTTGAAATTCTTGATGGCACCGGAAAAGTACTGCGTTCATTCTCAAGCAAAAAGAATGAATCATTCAAACCTTATCCCGGAGGTCCGCCCGCACCGATGTTATTACCGGCCGCTGCAGGTGTTAATCGCTTTGCGTGGGACTTCAGAACTGAAGTTCTTCCTGATGTTTCCGGAGTTTTTGTTTATGGTGATTACCGTGGTCATCGCGTGGCGCCTGGAAAATACAAGGCGAGATTAAAATACAATGGAGAAACTTCTGAAACTGAATTTGAAATTTTATCTGATCCCAGATTGAAAGTTCAGGTTTCTGACTGGCAGGAACAAGAGCGTTATATCAGCCAACTGGAAGATGGACTCAGAGAGATGCATCAGTCAGTGAATAAAATGCGAAAAGTAAAAACTCAGGTAGAATCTCACCAGGATTTACTTAAGGCAGACCCTGCGGCAAAAGAATTGAACAAACTTGGAAAAGAGCTAATCAAAGAGATCACCGACTGGGAAGGAAATATCATTGAGCCCCGCTCTAAAAATGGTCAGGATGTGATCAACTGGCCGAATAAGCTGAACTCAGAGTTTATGAATGTCCGCTCAAGTCTTGACACGCATGATCCCCGCGTTACTCAGGGCGTGAAAGAACGGGCTGCTGATCTGCAGTCTGAATGGAATGCACTTCGAAGAAAACTGGATCAAATCAATTCAAAGCTTGAGGGTTACAACTCGATGTACAAGGAGAAAAATTTCCCCGCTGTAATCACTGACAAAAAGGAGGATGTGCTTAACAACTGACAGCGACACTCAAAAATAAAACTGAAAGCCGGTTACTGCCGGCTTTCTTTTTTTTAACCCGGAATAACCTCAAATAATTTAACCGGAGATTCTGAAATAGGTATCTCCTGTTTTCCGGTATGCTGAGTTGAGTTCAGGCAGATAGTATAATACACCGGGCATCAGATTTTCAGGATCGATGATCACATCAGGTGGATTCTTCTTAAATGCCTGATACAGTATTTCCACATGTTCATAATAACCGGGCTCTCTGAAAAGTGTTTCGCTAAGATTCCATTCAGGAAAGAATCCGCCGGCACTGTTACTGTTATAATAGTCAATCCGGTTTGATAGTACGAGAACCTTTTTGCCGGTGAGGTCAGTGTTCTCACCATCAGGAAAATTAAGGGAATAGTCTATTGATTTTATTTTTCCGGAAATCCCCATCCCTCCTGTAGTAAGTATTGCTGTTGTAAGAAAGAGCAGCAAAAAATTTGCGATACGTTTTCGTTTGATTTTTATCAGGTAGAAAGTAATCAGATAAGCTGCCGGGGCGGCACATACAATGAGACTTTGCGCTGTACGCTGTCTCGCAATCCAGACCTCAATTATTCCGAACAAAAGCCAGAAAATCATAATCTGAAAAATCTGCGACTGATATTTCGTCATTCTCGAGTTTCTCAAAGCCATCACTAAGGCGAGCACCAGAAAAATTATGGGTGTTATCAAAAGCATCAGCAGACTGCCGGCCCCCATAAATGATCTGCTGTTGAACTCAAAATTTGGAGCATAAAAACTGTTTTGCAGCGCAGCCCCTGCACCAAGAAAATAGTAAACGCAGATCAGAAGAATGTGCGGAAATAAAAATGAAGTTGTAAAAAGAAGGATTTGCCGAAGTTGGGGTCTGCTGTTCAATACCAGGATAATCAGTATGGCGATATAAAAAACAGCATAAGTGAAAACAAAAAGTGTTGATATGCCTGCATAAAGTCCAAGGATTGTCAGATTGCTTTCGTTCTGATTGCGGAACTGAATTTGTCTGAGCAGTCTGTCCATTGCAAGCAAAAGAAACAGGGAAGCCCAGACCTCGCGCGTATAGGTAACCGAATCAAAGGAAAAAAATATCAGCACTGCATAAATAAAAGATGACAGATATCCGGGCTGGTCAAATGCTCTGTTGCTGTTGAGCAGGAATCCAAGAAGTGCAGCCTGTAAAAAAAGAAGTAAAACGGTGACAGATCTTCTCAGGGCAAGATCACTTCCGAAAATACCTCTGGCTGCCCGATGCATGACAGCCGTGAGAGGTGGTGTTGAATCTATGATCTCCTGATAGAGTAAAAGTCCGTCGGACATCATTTCGCCGACAATTTTTCCTTTTGTTTCTGCGAACGTGGCTTTTGGCAGGTGGTAATGGGCCACCGTTCCCATAAGGATCATAAAAGCCAGAACAATGAGAAGTCTGTAAGGGTCGTTAATGCTGAAAAACCTGATCATGGGCGAATTGGACATCAAGTTTCAAAAAATCAAAGGCATTTTTCAAGGATTGCCCGATGACAGGTATAAAAAGTTTTAACTTTAACCCATGAGCGGCACCATCAGACAGCAGAAGTTCGGAAAACTTATTCTTAAGGAGTTAAGCGAAATTTTTCAGCAGGACAAAAAGGGAATTCTGGGAAATCTGTTTATCAGCGTTGCGGATGTTCAGGTAAGTCCTGATCTGAGTGTGGCAAAAGTGTATGTAAGCATGATGCTCGCATCCGATAAGCAAAAGGCACTGGATCGCCTCAACGACCGCAAACGTGAAATCCGCCTGGCGCTTGGAACACGTATAAGAAACCAGGTACGAATCATTCCGGAACTTGTATTCTACATTGATGAGCTGGAGGAAAAGGCAATGAAAATGGATGAGCTCATTAAAAGTCTGAATATCCCGCCATCATCAAAGGAAGATAAAGAGTGAATGTTTCTTTCTTTTTTGCACGCCGCTACTTTCTGAGTAAGCGAAAAAAGAATTTCATTAATATTATTTCCGGACTATCCATGACAGGCGTTGCATTTGCAACTGCAGCATTGATTGTTGTGCTTTCTGTATTCAACGGAATCGGTGCGTTGCTCAGAACTTTGTATACGGCTTTTGATCCTCCGCTCAAAGTTGTTGCAACCACCGGCAAGTCTTTTGAATACACCGACAGTATTCGCAATCAGATTTTGTCCATAAACGGGATAGGGATTGTTACGGAGGTCATTGAAGACCACGTGTATGCGCGCAACAGAACAGGTAACACCGAGCCTGAAATGGTGGTTACGATGAAAGCCGTGAGTGATAATTTTTCCGCGCACCACCGTATAGATGATCACATCATTTCAGGAAGTTTTAAACTTAAAGAGGGCGCGACGCCCTGTGCTGTGGTGGGGGCGGGTGTCCGCAATACACTCTCGGTAACAGTTGAAAATAATGTCATTCCCCTCCAGCTGTTTTATGTAAGAAATCCGCAGGCGGGATTTCAAAATCCCTCTGAATTGTATGCCTCACGCTCCGTTTTACCTTCAGGCGTATTTGCCATTGAAAAGAACTTTGATGAGAACTACATCATTGTCCCTTTGTCGGTTGGCGAGGAGCTCCTGGATTATCAGAACCGGAGGACTTCTCTGGAGATCAAGCCGCAAACGGCAATTCCGGAAGCCCGCTCAGAACTGCAGCGAGTGCTGGGAAGTGATTTCAGGGTTCTGGCAGATGATGAGCAGCATAAAGATTTATACCGGCTTCTCAGAATAGAAAAAGTCTTTACATTCCTTGCACTTGCGCTACTTGTAATCATTGCATCCATCAATATTTACTTTAGCCTGATGATGCTGGTGATTGAAAAACGCAAAGACATTGGAGTATTGAAATCTATTGGCGCTTCCCCCGCACTCATCAGGAATATTTTTATGTCTGAATCATTTCTGATTTCAGGAATCGGAACAATGGCTGGTCTTATCGGAGGCGCAGCACTTTGTTATGTTCAGCAGACGGCCGGTCTGGTTGGTATGGGAATGGAAAATGCTGTTGTTTCCAGCTATCCGGTAAGAATGATCATGTCTGATTTCCTGCTCGTAATTTCTCTTAATTTCGTGATCACCCTGCTCATTTCATGGTATCCCGCACGCGCGGCGTCGCGGACTTAAAACAGCATTGAGCCGTTTCGGCTGATCTTATTCTTTTCGGGTAAACTCAAGAATAATCTTTCAAATAACAGCTTCTTAACCCGTTGCCTTTTTGGCAGGCCATACAGACGAATAAATCTGCCGGGTTGATTTTTTTCATATCTTGCTTATTCTGGCCTTATCCCACCCGGACAAAAAGCAGCTTTTTAGTTCAAAAAGCCTTTTTTATAGCTGATTTTGGTGTTTTTGGCAGAACGAAAAAATATGAAAGTATCGGCAGCCCATCCATTTCAGATCATTTATTCGCTGTACCAGCATGAATATCTGGGCATCATGTTCGAATCATATATTATTCAGCTTGATGAAAAGGGAGGACTGACATTCCGAAATCAGAACATTTCATCCAAGAATGCCCGCGAATTTTCAAAAGGTCTTGACCAGCGTGACTATGAACTAATAGAGATCATGGATGGCATGGCGCCGGACCATCTGCTTCGCCATTTTGGAAAGAAAAACCTGAAACCCGCTGACTATCTCCCTAAAGTTTATGATCCCAAGAAGGGAGATGAAATTCTCAAAGAGCAGATTGAGGCCTACATGGAACGCCGGCGGGCTTCTGTGCTTGAAAAGTTAAAGGGCAAGAAGCTCTTTGAAATGGGAAATGATGGAGAGCCGACATGGAAAAAAATTGAAATTCCGGATCAGCGCGCAACAATCCGTTACCAATTTAACAGAGATGATGCAAAGACAGAGTATTTTCCGATCATTGAACACGAAGGCAAAAAGGTGGAGATCGCTGCTCCCGGTTCTTACCTGGCATGTAAAAATCCTGGCTGGTTGGTTGCAGGAAATGTGCTATATGGATTTGATCAACAGATTGACGGCAAGAAGCTTCAGCCATTCTTAAATAAAAAATCAGTTGTGGTGCCGCGTAATCTGGAATCATCCTTTTACGAAAGGTTCTTACCGCAACTCATCACTACGATTGAAAATATTGAGGCCACCGGATTTTCAATTGATCACAGTCCGAATGATCCTCATCCAATCCTGACCATGTCGGAGCTGGCTACTGTAGATAAGTCTTCGGATATGTTCGGAAATGAATCAGCTAAGGATATTCCGGATGATGAATCAGGAAAAATCTTCTTTGATCTTTCATTCCGGTATGGTAAACATATTTTTCGTGGGGATTCAGGATCTGCTGTAAGTGTTACGCTTGAGAAGACAGTAGACAGCTATGTTTTCTATCGGGTGCGCAGAGAACTGGAAGCTGAAAAAAAATATGCACAGACCATCACGAAGCTCGGATTGCCTTTGAAGCCTTTCAGATGCTCCATTGAAAAATCACAGGCATTCAGCTGGCTCAATGAAAACAGAGTCAATCTGCTGAATCTTGGGTTTGAGGTCAGTCAGCCAAAAAATAACGACAAGAAATATTTTGTAGGAAAGGCGGTTATTGATCTGGAGGTAAAAGAGAATATTGACTGGTTTGATATTCATGCACGAATCCGATTCGGGGAATTTGAAATTTCATTTAAAGAGCTTCGTAAGCTGATACTTAAGAAAAAGGTAGAATTCAAATTGCCCAATGGCGAGATTGCCATTATTCCTGAAGCATGGCTGGTAAAGTACGGAGACCTTTTTGCACTCAGTCAGTCTGAAGATGACTCAGAACGTCCGGTATTGAAAAAACACCACTTCAGTCTTCTTCGGGATCTTCAGGAAAATAATCTGGCAAAAGTTCAGATGAGTGACCGGATCCGAAGTATTGACAATTTTACCGGAATAAAAAATTATGATTTGCCTCCCGGATTCCTGGGCGAACTTCGTCCGTATCAGAAAGTTGGTTACAACTGGCTGAGATTTCTTAATGAGTTTGCGCTCGGAGGTTGTCTTGCAGATGATATGGGTCTTGGAAAAACTGTTCAGACCCTTGCCCTCCTGATGTGGGAAAGCCAGAAAGAGGATCCGGGTACTTCTCTGATTGTGATGCCAACCTCCCTGATCTACAACTGGGAAATGGAAGCTTCAAAATTTGCACCCACCATTAAGTTGCTGAACTACACAGGCACAAACAGAAAAAAGGATGTAGTAGGCTTTGGTCGTTATGACGTGGTAATTACCTCATACGGCATTATAAGACAGGACGCTGAATTATTGGCAAAATTCCGATTCAATTATATTATCCTGGATGAATCACAGGTAATTAAGAACCCAACTTCTATCATTGCTAAGGCTGTGATGCAGCTGCAGTCCAGATATAAACTTACACTTACGGGTACGCCTCTTGAAAATACTACGATGGATCTGTGGAGTCAGATGAACTTCATCAATCCCGGTCTTGTCGGTGGCCAGACATTTTTCAGAAATGAATTCCTGACGCCGATTGAAAAGAAAGGGGATGAGCAGAAAGCAAAAAAATTACATGCCATTATAAAGCCCTTTATTCTGCGCAGGCTGAAATCACAAGTAGCGACTGACCTGCCGGAAAAATCGGAAAATGTCCATTATACAAATATGACTACCGATCAGGAGCGTAAGTATGAAGAGGTAAAGGCAATGTACCGTGAGCGTATCCTTTCTGAAATTGAAAAGCAGGGTATAGGTAATTCAAAGATGACATTGCTTGAAGGCCTGACACGGCTGCGTCAGATTTCCAATCATCCCAGGCTCGTCGATATAGCTTACACCGGCGATTCCGGTAAGATGGAAGATTTTTCACACATGCTTGAAAATGCCATTGTGGAAGGACATAAAATTCTCGTCTTCAGTCAGTTTGTAAAACACCTGGATCTGGTAAAGGATAAGCTCCGCTCCATGAAGATTCAGTATTGTTATCTGGACGGCTCCAGTATAGACCGCAAGGAACAGGTTGAACGCTTTTCAAATGATGATTCGGTAAGAGTTTTTTTGATCAGCATCAAGGCAGGAGGACTTGGTCTTAACCTTACGCAGGCGGACTATGTATTCATTCTGGATCCTTGGTGGAATCCGGCAGTGGAGCAGCAGGCCATTGACCGCGCCTATCGTATCGGTCAGAAGAAAAAAGTATTTACCTATCGTTTTATTACTCGCAACACAGTAGAGGAAAAAATTCTTCAGTTGCAGAAACGTAAGCAAAAGCTGAGTGATTCATTGATCACAACCGAAGAAAATATCATCAAGGCGCTTACGCGTGAGGATATTGAGATGTTGCTGGCGTAAGCGAATCTCTTCAGATAGTTTTCTTTCTTATTTAAAATTTCTGTTTCCTGATCATCAGGAGTAGCGTTTGCGCAGCAGATCTTTCATGTGCACATTCACAGCCCACTGATCGGCAAGGGGGCTTCTTGTATAAGGTGTGGTCGGCATATAATCGGCGGGCCCGAACTCAGTAAGTACCGTCATTAATTTTCCCTCTTTCTTTTTTCGCGATACGACCACATCCCACCACGAGAGGTGTGCGGCAACAGCTTTCTCCCATTCCGGTGCGCGCGGATCATTTACCTGAGGGCCTTGCGCATGGCCGATGCGCGCATGAATATGTTCCGTTCTGGAGAGTGCGAGCCTGAGTGCATCGGGCTGATCCTCAAGCAATGATTCATGGACATTACACCAGTGTGAAAGATCTGCTGTAAGTTTTACCTCGGGCATTCTTTTCAGAAATTCTGTAGCTACAGGTGCTGAGTACATCATTCTGCCCCGGTGGGTCTCATGACAAACCGTGATCCCTGCCTTTTCAGCCTGCCGGTAACCGGTTTCAAGAATCTTTATGTTGTCCTCGAGCTTAAACCAATCCTTTCCTGAATGGCAGTTTATATAGAGCGGGTTCATCTCCAGCGCAATGTCAAGTGCTTTTTGAAATTGATAGAGATGTTTCACAGGATCAGGATCGCTACCACCGACAAGCAATCCAAAACTCAGTCCGCGGTCCTTCATCACAGATATAAAATCTTTTCTGTCACCTGGATCCTGTGGCACCCAGTTTTCAACTCCGTCGTATCCGTCTTGTGCGACCTTATCTGCAAATGCCTTAAGATCACCGGCAAAGCCCCAGTTGGTGGCCAGCACTTTGAGCGCATATCCGGTTGCTACCGGCACTTCCGCCATGCTGTTATTTTCAAAGGCCTGAATCATAGCTGTGGTTATTGTGAGTTTACCGATAAAGGCCCTTCTGGAAAGGCTCATAAATTTTTAAGCACTTCCCACATCTTTTCAGCAACCAGCCTGTTTCCCTTTTCATTAAGATGAACGCGGTCAGTGGTCAGAATTCCGGCCTCTTTATTGTCAGAATTATTTTTCAGGTTATGATCGAGGAATGTCTTTCGCAGATCAATAAGTGGCAGTCCCTGTTCCTGCGCCATGCGCCTGATCATAATGCTGTAGCGGTTCAGATCTCCGTCAAGTTCATTGCTGAAATCGGTGCGCTCACCTATTACAGCCGGTGTACAAAGGACAGGTTTAATGTTTTGTTCTTTTAATTTTTTGATAACCGCCAGGTAAAAACGCTCGAACTTGTCAGGATCAGTGCCTGTTCCGTGTGATTGTTTGTGCCATACATCGTTCACACCAACCCAGATCACAACGATATCCGGTTTAGCAGCCAGCACATCCTGATCCATCCGGAGGTATAAATCATAAATTTTATTTCCGCCTATTCCGGCACCCTTGAGTTCATAATTTCCGGCAGCGGAAGAATTTTTGATTATTTCATTCATCATAGTGATATATCCACCCGGATTTACTCCGGCTTCTGTAATGGAATCACCGAAGAAGATAATTTTCTTTTTCTGGCTGATCATAAACGAGCAGGCGATGACTGCAGTAAAAATTAAAAGAACTTTGGTAAAAGCATTCATGTTATAGCAAGGTTGAAATTAAAAATACGGATTTTAGCATTAATGATCCGACGGATTTTATACGAGATTCTTGTGGCTTATGTCAGGCTTGGCCTGAAAGTTTACTTTAGCCGCATAACGATTCATGGAACAGAACATATTCCCCGAAACGGGCCGCTATTATTTACAGCCAATCATCAGAATAGTTTTCTGGATGCCATTCTGATTGCAGCCGCCCAGCCACGTAGACTGCATTTTCTTGTACGCGCCGATGTATTCAGAAAGCCGCTCGCATCAAAAATTCTTCGTGCACTGAGCATGATGCCTGTTTACAGATTCAGGGATGGATGGCAGTCGCTTGGTAAAAACGCTGAAAGTTTTGAAGAGGTGGCATCCTTGTTTAAACGGAACGAAGCAGTTTTAATTTTTCCGGAGGGCAATCACAGTCTTTTGCGCCGGCTTCGTCCGCTGAGCAGAGGATTCACCAAGCCACTTGCGCTGGCCATAGAAAAAAATCCGCAACAAAAAATAATGGTTGTTCCTACAGGATTGAATTTTTCTAGTCACATGTCCTTTCGTTCCGGGGTCAGTGTTTACTTTGGCAGGCCTGTTGACGTCAGCACCTTTTTACAGGAAGGGGAACTTGATGCCAACGCACTGCGTGAAAAAGTTTCGGAAGAGATGAAAAAGCTGATCGTTCATATTGAGGATCTGAATAACTACCCGGTAATTGAATCCTGCCTTGCACTTGAGGGATTTGATTTTCTTGATCCTCAGATTACGAATGCGCGGATTTTACAGGCTTCGGAAAGTAACCGGGATAATTTTTCCGGGTCGCCGGTAAAAAACAAAATGATTTCAGCTACAATCTTCAGGAGCCTGCATTTTCCTGTGCTTGCGGGCTGGAATCGGGTTCAGGCTAAAATTACTGACCCTGTTTTTACCGCATCACTGAAATTCGTTTACGGAATCTTTGCGTTTCCGCTTTATTACCTCTCAATTTTTGTTGTGGTAAATCTGATGGCAGGAATGCAGACAGCAATACTGACCCTGATTGTTTTTGCGGGAAGTATCTTTTTCAAGAGATAAATTTATTTTTATTCTTCCTCAGGCTTGTTTTTCAGAAGTCCCAGAAGAGTGTTTGCACCTTCCATCACGACAGGCCCTTCAACTGCATCGCCAATAAATGCAAAGGTGCAAAACCCGGAATCACAGCTTCCTTTTGACACACCGGCCATCGTGTAGGTTTGCTTTGCAGTCTCCACAAACACATAGTCTCCGCCTTCAAAACTGATAAAGCATGATTCCGGAAGTGCGCGCGCTTCATTTGTTCCGGTTTCAATGACGGCACTCAAAAACATTCCCGGCAACAGGGTTCCGTCAGGTTTGTCAAGATGTCCGTGAACCCTGACAGTTCTGTCTTCGGAAATTTCTTTACCTGTGAGATAAACGCGGGCGGTTCTTTCTTTTGTTTCTCCGGAAAGAAAAAACCTGATCTTTTGTCCGGCCTTTATTTTCAGAATATCTTTTTCAAACACCTGCAGCTCCGCATGCAAGTGATCAGTGTCTATTATTTTAAGCATCACCTGATCAGGAGCGGCATACATTCCTATGTTAATGTTTACCTGTGCCACATAACCGGTGATAGGAGCAAAGATTGGGATATCCTCCCTGATGCCTGTTTTCAGGATTTCAGCAGATTCAATACCGATAAGTTTTAGCGTGGCAGTCAGTGCCTGATGCCGCGCTTTGGTTTTCTCGAAATCATTTCTTGCTGCCTGCAAGGTTTTTTGTGCATTGATGTTCTCTTTTGAAAGTGCTTCCTGTCTCTTCCACTCCTGCTCAGTCATCGTCAGCTGACTTGTTGTTTCAAGATAATCCTGCTGAATCCTGATATACTCAGGGTGTTTAAGTTTCAGGATGATATCACCTTTTTTAACTCTGTTGCCTTGCAGAAGTTTTGTTTCACTTACAAATCCACCGAGCGGCGCAGCAATGGTAACCAGGTTTTGAGGCGGGACATCCATCATACCGGTTACCTTTACAACATCTGAAATTATTCGCATCTCAGGCCTGGTTGTATTGATGCTGATGATTTGTGCCTGCTCTTCATTCAGTGTAATGGTTGCAGCACCTGAAACTGCCTCATCTTCGGTTTCAGTAGTCTCAGTTGCTTCCGGTTTTCCGCAACTCAGAAGGATAAAAGAAAAGAGAATAAAAAAGTTGTATCGTAAGGTATTCATGATGTTTTAATTCTGTCCGTTTAAATATTGTATGCTGATAACTGCGTTGTTGTAAGATTTCAGAGCAATCAGGTACCCTGTCTGAATCTGAAGTGCGCTTTTAAGTGCAAGTAAAAAGCTGTTGAAATCAAGTTCGCCTTGCCTGAACGAACGCTGTGCCTGTTGTATGATTAAGGATGACTGCAGATTTGCACCCGTTTCATAATAGTGCACGGAACCTGTTGCCTTTTCAAGTTCCTGAATAGCGGAGAGGTATTTGTTTTTCAGAGTATTTGAGGTTTCAGCCGCTTTTCGTTCCATCGCCCGGGCATTTAAACTTGCCGCACGGCTTCTTGCCAGTTGCGGGCCTGCCCATAGCGGTAGTGACAACCCAAGCTGAACTCCTGAAAACTTTTTGTCTTTACCGAAAAACTGATCCTGACCATTGATGTTTTGAAAACCGATCAGCGACTGACTGAAGTAGCCAATATTAAGATCAGGCATCAGCAGATTTTTTTGTAATCGGGAAAACTGATTGCCAATCACTGCCTGATGGTTCATGAAGGCTACAAATGGATGATTTTTAGCTGCGGAAGTATCTATTTGTGAGGGGACCGCCAGTTTTTTGAAGTTTTCTGCCGTTGAGAAATTACCTTCAATAAACAGGAGCTTCTTAATCTGCGATTCCTGAATTCTGATGTCAGCCTCCTGTTGGCGAAGCAGATTTCTTGCTTCCATAGCCTGTGTTTCAGCAGTAATTTTTTCAAGCAGCGTAGACTCACCGGCACGATGGCGTGCAGCCATCGCCTCGGCGCCGAGATTGAGTATAGAGTCCTGGCGGGTAAGGACATCTTTTAAAGCGTGCAGATAAAGGAGTTCATTAAAAGCCAGCCGTACTTCATAAGCGAGTTCATTCTTCACCACCTCAAGACTTTTTCCGGCGCCGGTATATTGTGCTTTGGCAAGCCGGGCTTGCGCAGCCATCGTAGTGGGCAGCGGAAGAGACTGACTTAAGGTGATGTTATTGTCTTTATTGACAGAATTGTATTCTCCGCTCATCCACATGACAGAAAACTTTCCCATTTCAGTTGCGGTTCCGCGTAAGGCTCGGGCCTCACGGACAAAAAGTTCGGCCGCCTGAATTCCGGGATTATTTTTTAATGCATGTTCCACAGCCTGATCTGCAGTCAGCGACTGCGCGAAAGCCACACTGACGCAAAGCAGAAAAATGAATGCGGTTATGAAAATTGAAATCTTATGCATGTTGTGCGTGTCTTTTTTCAAAATAGGTATAGAGCACCGGTAATACCACCAGTGTAAGTAAGGTAGCGGAAACAAGACCTCCGATCACAACCGTTGCGAGCGGACGCTGTACTTCAGAACCTGAAGATTGTGACAGTGCCATAGGCAGAAATCCGAGTGATGCCACCATCGCTGTCATAATCACAGGCCGGAGCCGGACGGCAGTTCCTTTTTTCACCACATCATCCAGTTCAAGGTCAGGTTCTTCTGACCGGATGTGGTTAAATTCAGCAATCAGCACAATACCATTTAATACTGCGACACCGAATAAAGCGATGAACCCCACTCCTGCCGATATACTGAAGGGCATATCGCGCAGCCACAAACCAAGAATGCCGCCGATTGCGGAGAGCGGTATGGCCGTATAAATCAAAAGGCCATGGCGGATTGAATTGAATGCGAAAAAGAGCAAAACGAAAATAAGCAGCAGGGCTACAGGAACGGCGATGGCAAGCCTGGTCTTTGCTTCTTCAAGATTCTTGAATGATCCTGAGTATTGCAGGAAATAACCTGGCTTGAATTTGATTTTCTGTTCAATCTTTTTGTTGATTTCTTCCACAAGACTCTGCACATCACGCCCTCTCACATTAAATCCGACAGTGATCCGGCGCTTGGCATCTTCCCGCTGTATCTGATTCGGGCCTGACTCAAGTTTAACTTCCGCAACCTGTTCCACGGCAACAGCTGTTCCCTGTGGTGTAGTGATGAAAAGTTTCTGAATGTCATCAACTGAAAACCGACTGCGGTTGTCAAGTCGGACGACCATATCAAACCTACGCTCACCTTCAAAGACTTGACCCGCTACTTCCCCTGCGAATCCTGTTCTGATCGTACGGTTAACTTCTTCCACGCTGAGTCCGAACATAGCAAGTTTTTTACGGTCAAACCGGATGACGACTTGCCTTAAACCACCGATCGGTTCTACAAAAATATCTGAAGCTCCTTCTACAGTTCCTGCAATCTTACCAATCCTGCCTGCGTAGTATGCCAGTTGCTCGAGGTCTTCGCCAAAAATTTTGATAACGACATCCTGACGAGCGCCGGTCATCAGCTCATTAAACCGCATCTGAATAGGTTGCTGAAATCCGAATGACACACCCGGAACTTTTTCTTCAAGGACTTTTGACATTTTTTCTGCCAGCTCATCGCGTGTGGTTGCTGAGGTCCATTCACTCTGATCTTTTAGAACGACCATCAGGTCACTTGCTTCCATCGGCATCGGGTCGGTTGGAATTTCAGAAGTTCCGATTTTGCCCATTACATTTTCCACCTCCGGAAAATTATCCAGTAAAGCGCGTGCTCCTTTCTGGGTTGCATCTGTACTGCCCTTGAGTGTGCTTCCTGTCAGAAGTCTGGTTTCAACTGCAAAATCCCCTTCATCAAGCATCGGTATAAATTCTCCGCCAAGCGTCTTAAAGAGTAACAGACTTCCGGTGAGTGCAACTCCTGAGACAACAAGTACCTTCATACGATGCCGAAGCGCAAGTCCTATGGAAGGCTCATACACACGCACCATTTTATTGATAAGCCTGTCAGACAAATTTTCTTTATGACCTGTCTTTTTGCTGAGTAACAATGCCGAAATCATCGGCACGTAGGTCAGTGAAAGAATCAGTGCTCCCACGATTGCAAAGGCTACGGTCTGGGCCATAGGTTTGAACATTTTGCCTTCAATTCCAATCAGAGATAGAATAGGCAGGTAAACAATCAGAATGATAATTTGCCCGAACACTGCCGAGTGCATCATTTTTTTTGCGGCATCACCGACCTCTTCATCCATTTCACGCTGCGAAAGCTTGCGCACCATTCCTGAAATTCCAAGGTGGTGCATGGTGGCTTCAACGATAATCACAGCCCCGTCAACAATGAGTCCGAAATCAATCGCACCGAGGCTCATCAGATTTCCGCTGACTCCAAAAAGGTTCATCATCGAGACAGCGAATAGCATTGCCAGCGGAATCACCGATGCAACAATCAGGCCTGCCCTCAGGTTGCCAAGCATTAAAACAAGCACAAAAACAACGATCAGAGCTCCCTCCGCAAGGTTTTTGCTAACCGTCGAGATGGCTTTATTAACAAGTTTTGTTCTGTCCAGATATGGATAAACCTCAACACCTTCAGGAAGATTTTTTTCAATCTGACTGATCCGCTCTTTGACATTTGAAATCACTTTGGATGAATTGGCTCCCTTCAACATCATCACAATGGCACCAACCACTTCTCCTTTGTCATTGTTCGTGAATGCTCCGTATCGGTTTGCGTGGCCCGGCCGGACTTCCGCAACATCACGGATCAGCACAGGTAATCCGCCGGGAAGATTTTTTATTACAATGTTGCCGATGTCCTCTGAGTTGCCGATCAGACCCTCGCTTCTTATAAAATATGCATTCGGACCCTGTTCAATGTAGGCTCCTCCTGTGTTCTGATTACCGGTCTCAAGGGCATTAAAAATTTCATTGATTCCTACTCCTGCACTGCGCAGTCTGTCCGGGTTAAGTGCGATTTCATATTGTTTTAATAATCCGCCCCAGCTTGCCACATCCGCAACGCCGTCAACCCCCAGCAACTGTCTGCGTACAATCCAGTCCTGAATGGTACGAAGCTCCATGGCATCGTATTTATCCTCATACCCCTTCTTTGGTCTGAGAACATACTGATAGATTTCGCCAAGACCTGTAGTCAGCGGCGCAAGTTCAGGCTTACCGGTACCCGCGGGAATCATGGACTGAGCCATGGAAAGCCTTTCGTTCACTTGTTGCCTTGCCCAGTAAACATCGGTGTCCTCCGTGAAAACTATGGTTACAACCGATAGACCGATCCTTGAGAATGAACGCATCTCCGTAATGCCGGGAATCGTTGCCATGGTTTGCTCGACAGGAAAGGTGATGAGTCGCTCTACCTCAGGTGCACCAAGTGAAGGAACAACTGTCAGAACCTGAACCTGGTTGTTGGTTATATCCGGCACAGCATCAATCGGAAGCCGTGTGAGATTATAGACGCCCCAAGAAATTAATCCAAGGGTGAAAAGAATGATGATTAGTTTATTCCTTATTGAAAAGGAAATGATGGCATGTAGCATGATGCGTTTTGCAGTAACTTAATTCGGAAGTTGATAAATTTTTTCAGCGCACCCGATGTGTGCTGTTGCCGGTTAAGACTAGACCGGAAAAATTTGCCTGGGGGGTTGAAATATGGATTTTGAAAATCCGGGCGTGAAGTGTGAAGTATATAGGCTTTTCTGTAAAATCAGAGTCGGAATTTCTATTGACTCCAACTGAATTTTCAGGTCAAGTAACGCAGTGAGGTGATGCGTTGAGGCACTTTCATGAGATTTGAAGGGCAGACTGCGGTGGCCGTGCTGTTTATCATGTTCTTCAGCCTGCTCTCCGTAATGGAGATCAATAAATTCAAAGAGAGAGATATTACCACTCGCAACATGTTCACGGTAATGATTGATCAGCATGGAAAATTTGGACAGATCATGAAGGTCTACCAGACTGCTGAGGAACATCAGCACAAGTATAAAACGGGCTGTGATGCGGTGCACAGAGCAAAGGTAATGAAGCAATTATAATATTTAAATGCCGTTTATCCCACGGGCATACAGCCTGTAACATTAAAAAATCACTGAACGGTCCTTAATCCAATTTTGTAACTTCATCAGAATTTTAAACAACCTCTCCATGAGAATTTTCATTTGTCTGTTACTTGCCATTCACATTTCTTCCTATGCCCAGGAGAAAGCACTGGTAGGAGGAACACTTATTGACGGGTTTGGAGGCAAGCCGCTCCATAACAGTGTCATCATCATCGAGGGTGAGCGAATCAAAAAGATTGGTACCGTTGGGCAAACGGAAATACCGAAAGGCGCAGAAATTATTTCCACGGAAGGCATGAGCGTGATGCCCGGTATGTGGGATATGCATGTGCATCTGATGATCAACGGGCACAGCGACTATACCCACTGGGATAAGACTTATCTTAAAATTGCAAAGGATGTGATAATGCCTTCGTCGGCGCATCAGTTACTACTTGCCGGCGTAACAAGCGCCCGTGATCTGGGTGGGCCACTGGAACCCAGTATTTCAGTACGGAACCGTATTAATAAAGGAGAGCTGCCAGGCCCCACATTATATGTTTCAGGCCCTTTCATTCAGCATGAGCCGTACCCCGGCACTGCTGAATTCAGATGGGGCGTCAAAGGTCCTGAGGATGCCAGGAACAAAGTAAGAACGCTTGCCAAGGCGGGTGTTGACTGCATCAAGCTGATTGACCAGGATCAGATGACGATGGAAGAAGTAATGGCGGTGGTTGATGAAGCACATAAAAACAAGCTTCCGGTGGTAGGACATTCTCATCGCCCTGAAGAAATCCGCCGCGGACTTAAGGCCGGCGTGGATTGCTTTGAACATACGGGACTTGCCGCGGCGCCGGAATATCCTGATGATATTATTGCCATGATCAAAGAACGAACCGCACAGATGTCAAAAGGATTTTTATTTTGGACACCAACTGTTGAAGGTCTTTATAATTATGAATATACGCGTGACAACCCGGAGGTATTAGACAATAACAACTGGCATCTTGGACTGCCCGACAGTGTAATCCGTGACATCAAACAATCCATCAGCAAGCCCGGTGAACTTCCGTATTTTCAGTTTAATCCTGTCCGCAAGCCAACACTTGAGAAGAAAATTAATCAGTTAAAGCAGGCCGGTGTGGTGTTGCTGGTTGGTACTGACAGCGGAATCCCTATGAAGTTTCACAGTCAGAGCACCTGGAATGAACTGGATGTCTGGGTAAATAAATTCGGATTTGATCCGATGTATGCCATCAGAGCCGCCACCTATTGGCCATCTGTTGCCATGGGTGCAGATAAGGATTTCGGAACAGTTACGGAAGGGAAGTACGCAGACATCATTGCCGTGAAGGGAGATGTGCTGCGTCATATTTCTTTGCTGCAGGATGTAAAAATGGTAATCAAAAAAGGGAAACGGTATAAATAAGCATTCCTTCTCCCGCTATTTTTCTACCTTTGCCGCTTAACAAAAAAACCAAATTCATGAAACAAGCATTGATGCTGTTGCTCATCGGCTGCATGGCCTGTGCTCAAACCAAACCAAACATGGACAAAGAAATCAAGCTGGACTCCAAAGCCAAAAAAGCCAGTTATGCGGTAGGTGTAGTGCTTGCCAAAAATGTAAAACAGAACAGCCCTGATTCTCTGGATTTGGATGCTGTGTTCAAAGGATTTTACGATACCTGGAATGATAAGAAGGCACAAATGACAGAACAGGAATGTCAGGAAGCCGTCAGTGAAGCACTGGCTGCTGCATCTGAACGCAAAAGTGCCGGCGCCAAAAAAGCAGGTGAAGATTTCCTTGCTGAAAATGCCAAAAAAGAAGGTGTGAAGACTACGCCAAGTGGTCTGCAGTATAAGGTTGTCTCTTCCGGTACAGGTGGTAAATCACCAAGTGCCACAAGTGAAGTAACTGTGCACTATTCAGGAAAACTGATTGACGGAACTGAATTTGATTCTTCTTACAAGCGCGGTGAGCCCGCAACCTTCCCGCTAAATGGTGTTATACCGGGATGGACTGAAGGCCTTCAGCTTATGAAAGAAGGAGATAAGTGGACATTCTTTATTCCTCAGCAACTTGGCTACGGATCACAGGGTGCAGGCGGCGCAATTCCTCCGTTCTCTACACTCGTGTTTGACGTAGAACTTATCAAGGTTAAATAATTTCCGAATTGCCGGTTAAGACCGGCCGGTAAAAAAACTGAATGATCGTTGGAGGGATTTACTCCACTTCAACGATCATTTCTATTTCTACGGCAATGTTGGAAGGAAGTGCATACATACCGACTGCACTTCTCGCATGTTTTCCTTTCTCTCCGAATACCTGCACCATCAGATCAGAAAATCCGTTAATCACTTTCGGCTGATCATAAAAGTTTTCAGTGCAGTTTACCATTCCAAGTACTTTAACGATTCGCTTTACTTTATTCAGGTCTCCGATCTCTGATTGAAGTGTTGATAATAAGGCAATACCTGTTTGTCTTGCAGCAGCGACGCCCTGTTCGAGGGTCAGATCTTTTCCGACCTTTCCGGTTAGGTTGGTATTGTCGGCGAAGGTAGGTCCATGACCGGCCAGAAAAATGAGGTTGCCGGTACGCACAGCCTTCACATAATTGGCCATTGGCGGAGTGGGATTGTATAATTGGATGCCAAGATCTTTCAGTTTTTTGTTTACATCGGTAGCCTGGCCATTACACACCATCGTACCTGAAAAAAGTATCAGAAATATTGTTATCCGGATCATGGGGCGGGGTTTTGTTTGAGCCTTAAACTATAAATTATATGGTAACAAAGGAAGAATTATGTCTTAATTGGCAGGAATACTAAATTCGTCGTCTGTTTATATCCCAACGAAATCCTAACATATGAGATACTTTTCAACAGCTGTTCTTTCATTATTTCTGGTTTTGTCAATAAATACCTTTTCGCAGGATGAGGGGCCGGCCATAGCCAAAGCCCGTTTTGAAAGACCGAACAGCATTACCGTGGCAGGCGGAATTTCCAGAGTATTCAATAAAAATGTAGGTGACTACACCAGAGGAACGAATGCTGAAATAAGTTTTCTTCGCCGGCTCAATAAGCTGGTTTCTATCGGAGGGTTTATTTCTACGTCAACCTTTGCATATGATCCATCAAAGTCCCCGATCTCACTAACTGATAAAGATCTTTATAAAGGATTTGATCTTGATCTTCGCATTGAATCAACCAGCAATCTTACTTATCGTGATCAGTTTGATATTCCGGAGAATTATGATTTTCCACATGGATTTCAATTGTCGCTTGAGGGAGGGGATGTTTCAGTGACAACCATTGGGGCCAATATAAAACTGAATCTGATACCTGTTTCTGACAAGCTCCCTTTAACTGTGTATGTACTTGCGCGACCTTTTGGTGCAGTGTCCCGCAGGGCAGATGTTTCAGGTTCAGGTAAAATGTATTTGTATGGAGCCAAAGTTGAAAATGGTCAGTTTGTAATTCTGGGTGATGATAAATGGTATCCAACGCGATACACGGAAGACTGGGGCCCTGAAGGTTACCCTGCACTTAAGGGGGAAACTGTGCTTACCGGTGGGCTTCATATTGGCCCCGGAATAGAGATCATGCCATCAGGACCATTGTCCATTTATATTCAGGCCATGCTCGGCTATACCCTTCCTGTATCCTTTGTGAGCACAAAATCATTTCCTCTGACCACTGCTTCTTACACCAACCCGACTTTCCCGATTGTAAGTAAAGGTTTTCCTGCACTGAGTTTGCAGGCGGGCCTGAGCTATAATTTTTAAGAAATATGAAGAGGTTGCTTTTACTGATCGTTCTACTTACAGCAGCTTTTTCTGTTTCTGGTCAGTATAAACTGTATTCAGACGGGCTTGAAAAATATAACAAGAAAGATTTCATCGGGGCCATTGAACTGCTGTCCGATTTTCTGACCCGCCCCGTGCGGGATAAAAAGTTTGATGTCGATGCATATTACTGGCGAGGGCTTGCATCTTTTAAAGTATCAGAATTTGAATCAGCAACAGAGGATTTACAGGCCGCGCTTCAGCTGAAGCATCCTAACCAGGGAAATATTCATTGGTTCATAGCCAAGGCACAAAACAGTCTTCAGCAGTATCCGCAGGCTATTGAATCCTATTCAACAGCGCTTAATCTTTTCTCAAGCGATAATGTGAAGCGCGCGCAGATTCTTGCCGAGCGCGCGGAATCACACAGGAAAGCGGGTAATATCACAGAAGCCGGAAATGATCTCAAACAATCACTGAAACTTCAGCCCGGAATTGAATCGGTTCAGCAACAGCTGCTCGCACTTGATGGAAAAAATGCAAAACCTCCGGCAGAGCCGGAAAATAAAAGCACTGAAACGGTCACTGCACAATCAGTCACAACACGCTCTTCACATACAGCTGAGAAGCAGGAAACTATTCAGAAAGAATCTTTACCTCAACCGGCATCTGTCATTCAGGCGGCTCCCTCACCGGTGTTTAATGCTGAGCCCACTCTTGAAGAACTTTATAAAAATGAAAAAAGATTTGCCCTTGTTATCGGCAACTCTACCTACAATCAGAAAATTGGAACATTGCGTAATCCATTGAATGATGCAACTGATTTTGCCGAGACACTTCGTCAGCTGAATTTTGATGTAACACTTGTAACAGATGCCACCTACGGAAAAATCCGCGTTGAAATGATTAAGTTCAGAGAGAAGCTGAACCTCGGAAAAAAGGATGAGACTGTTGGACTTTTTTACTATGCAGGGCACGGCCTTCAGCATGACAATGAAAATTATATTGTTCCTGTTGATGCTGAGCTGGAGTTTGAGGATGATATTCCACGGTATTGTTTTCCGATTCAGAAGATGGTGCTCTCTCAGCTTGAACAAACAAATTCAAGGATGAACATCATTGTCCTGGATGCCTGCCGGAACAATCCGTTCCCTTCGATGAACCGGGGCATCGGCGAGAATCAGGGCCTGAGCGAAATGAAAAAAGCCCGTGGTGCTTTTATCGCTTATGCCACTTCTCCGGGTTCAGTAGCATCTGACGGAGATGGCAAAAATGGTTTATATACGCAGGAGCTCATTAAGGCTATGCAGCGCCCCAACAGAACCATTGAACAGGTTTTCAAAGAGGTCAGGGCCAATGTCCTCAAAATATCCGGGGATCGGCAAAACCCGTGGGAAAACTCAAATATTATCGGCGACTTCTATTTTAAATTCAACTGACCCCCGGAGCAGGTTTATTAACGGCCCGGTATTGTTGATTTATTTTTCCTCATCTTTATAACCAATTCAACTGGCGGATGGGGCGATTTATACTCTTACTGATTCTTGCTTCCGGATTTATTTCCTGCACTGACGACGAACCAAAAATCGCCGAAATCTCCTTTACAACTGAAACTGCTGACATATTTGAGTCAGACGCCACACCGAATTCTTTTCACCCTGATATATTTAATAACCCCAACGCGATTGGAAAAGAGGTAAGGATTTCCCTGAAGTCAACTACCCCTGTAACGACAGATGTGATAGTTTCATTTTTTGTGCAGGGTACTGCTTCAGAGCAAATTGGTCAGTCAGGCGTGCCCGATTTTAAGGTCACATCAGGAACAAAAAAAGTCACCTTTATAAAGGGCAGCAGTGAAGCAGACATTGTCCTTACACTTTATGAAGATCTTGATTTTGAGGTCTATGAAAACAGCAATACGGTTGAAACCATCCTGATCACGCTAAATAAAATTGAGTCAGGCTCTGCCACACTCGGCTCCGACAAACTTTTTGTGTTGAATGTTAAAGAAGATGACGCGGTTATTTATCTGAACTGGGATGCTTCCGGAGTTGAACCCGGTAACCAGACAAGAGGGGATGTGGATATGGATTTGCTGCTTACTTATGAAGGAGAAGTAGTAATTACCAGTGCATATGAAGGTTCAGATCCCGAATTCATGACAATACCCGGCGGATTTGCTTCAGGTAATTACGGACTCTCCTACAACTATTACAGCGGCACTTCCGATGAGGTTCTGTTCAAGGTTTTTATCTGGAACCTTGGCGGTGCACTTGACGGAAAATATTATAATTATCTTGGGGGGACGCCACTGGTTTTTTCAGGAACACTCGGACTTGAAAATATTTTTCCCTGGTCCAATGGTAACTTTCCAAAGACTGTCCAGACTTTTAAAAAGGCCGGATTTGATTACTCCAATTTGTCATTCATTGCACGGCCTGCTTCCGGAAGCAGAGTTACCGGAGCATCAAATCATGTCATGCGGAAGCCGTCCTCGGAAAGTCGTAAACAGGATTTGATTATGCTTCTGAACAGATAGTGCCATTTGTCACTCTCTGCTTGTGCCGGTCCTTCAAAAATCTCATCTTTAGCCACCCTGACCTGATGAGATTATTTTTAATCGCTGTTATTCTTTGCGGAGTTATTCCTGCGCTTGCACAATCGGTGATGTTGATGCCGGATGTGAACAAGCGGCCTTCCATGAAGGCATATCCCATTGACAAAGATCCGGTCATCGATGGCGAAATTCTCAGTGAAGAGCTGTGGACAAAACTTGAGCCTGTCACGGATATGTGGCAGACAAAGCCAAGTGCCGGATTACCCGCATCTGAAAAGACTGAAATACGGATCGCTTATACAGCATCAAATTTCTATCTCGCAGTGGTGTGCTACGACAGTCTGCCCGATAAGCTGGTAGTTTCCGATGCCCGCCGTGATGCAACACTCGATAACACTGACAGCTTTCTTTTTATTCTGGATACATTTCATGATCGTCAGAACGGTTTTGTATTCGGCACCAATCCCATCGGTATTGAATATGATGGTCAGGTGGATAATGAAGGACAGGGAAACTTCTCTAATAACCGTTTGCAGGTAGGTACTATCGGAGGATTTAACCTTAATTGGGATGCTCCATGGGAAGTGCGTGCAAAGATTACTGATTACGGATGGACAGCTGAATTTGCCATTCCGCTTCGCACGCTGAGGTTTGCCTCCGGAGAGGATCAGACCTGGGGAATTAACTTCCAGCGAAACATTCGCAAAACAAATGAGATTGCATTCTGGGCATCACTCCCCATTCAGTTTGATCTCAAAAGATTGAGTCTTGAAGGCACTATTACGGGGTTGAATCTGAAAAGCCCCGGAAATCTTAAACTTATCCCTTATGCGCTCGGCAATGCACAGCGCGATTTCACATCCAATACAGACGCAGTTTACAAACCTGCCTTCGGTGCTGATGTGAAATACAGCATCACGCCTTCGGTTACACTTGACCTTACTTACAACACGGACTTTGCACAGGTGGAGGTGGATCAGCAGCAGGTCAATCTGGATCGGTTCAATCTTTTTTTTCCGGAGAAACGACCTTTCTTTCTTGAGAATGCCGGGCAGTTCAGCGTTGGCGCCGCCGGTGAAGTAGATCTGTTCTTCACCCGGCGCATCGGAATCGGACCACAGGGTCAGGTTGTTCCGATTATTGGGGGCGGAAGACTCTCAGGAAAGATCAACGATACAAACATCGGGATGCTGAACATGACCACCCGCGGTATTGATTCGGAAAATATTGATGGAAATAATTTTTCTGTTGCCCGTGTCAATCATCAGATAGGGCAGCGATCCTCCATAGGAGGAATTTTCGTAAACCGCCAGAACACTTCTCTGAACTCTGATTTCAACCGCACATTTGCTGTGGATGGAAAGTACGGCATAGGCAAGAAAGCAACCATCTCCGGATATGCAGCACGTACCAATACACCGGGAGAAACCCGCGATGAAAATGCTTTTAAGGTTTTAGGCACTTATGAATGGAACGGACTTCGCTCAACACTCGGGTACAGTCAGCTGGGCGAAGGTTTTAATCCGGAGGCCGGTTTTCTTTTCAGATCGGCATATCGGAAACCGGAAGCATCTGTTTTCAAACAGGTTCGGATGAATGGCCGCTGGGGCTTCCTTGAATTCAGACCGCACGCTACTTATCGAAGCTTCTGGAACTTCAGCGGATTTCAGGAGACAAGTTATCTCCATGTCGACAACCATTGGGTTTGGGTAAATGGACTGGAGATTCATACCGGAATTAATTTCACGACAGAGGGCGTTGTTACTCCATTCACTATTTCAAAGAAAAAAGATGTTCAGGTTCCTGCCGGAACATACGACCATCGTGAGGCACAGCTTGTGCTGATTACCAATCCGAGCAAACCTTTCTACGCCAATGTGAGATCAATTCTCGGCGGATCCTTTGGCGGCGATCGCTATCTGCACAGCGGAACAGTGGGGATGCGCGTAGGAAAAAAATTCAATTCGGAGTTCACTCTTCAGATGAATGATGTCCGGTTGCCGGACGGAAATTTTGTTCAGGAAATTCTGGCAGCACGCGTATCGTATTCATTTAAACCACGGATCAATCTGCAGAGTTTTGTTCAGTATAACAGTGAACAGGATTTGTGGTCCTTCAACATACGGTTCAATATTCTTGAACAGGCGAATACAGGATTGTTTCTGGTTTACAACGATGTCTATACCCTCGGCGAAGTCCGTAACCGAAGCTTCACGATCAAGTATACACATGTATTTGATCTGCTGAAAAAATAAAATTCAGGCCGGAACTTCTGTTCTGCCATCCGGATACTTTGCAAATTTTCCTGTGGCCTCGCGGTGCACATTTTCATAATCGGGCCATGGCCAGCCGCCAAATTGTGTGCGCTGATATGAACTGAGAATCTGTCGAATCTCTTCCTGTGTGTTGGCAACGAAAGGACCATACTGTACCACAGGCTCTCCGATCGGCACACCCTGCAACAATAAAAACTGACATTCTTGAGGTCCGTTCTCTATTCTGGTTACCTCAGATGCATGGACCTGAATTCGATAACCGGGCACAAAATTTTGTCCTGAAATTGCGACGGACTCACCGTCAAAAAAATAGAGACAGCGTTTTGCGCGGTTGGATGCCACAGGCAGTTCAATGACTGCGCCCGGTTCCATGCGAAGGGTCCAGATCGCAACTTCATTTTCTGAATTTGCCGCCCATGAATCAGGATTGGGAGCAGGTGCACGATGGCCGTTGAAACTTCCTGCAATAATTTCAAGGTGTGTATTTTTTCCCCGGCTGTCTGCAATGGTTACTTTCGGAACGGAGTCAGCCCATAACATTTTAAAATGGGCAGGTACTGATTTGGAAACTGCGGGCAGGTTGAGCCATATCTGAAATAGCTCGGTGGTGTTGGCTTTATCCGTCTTAATCAGCGGGAACATTTCGCAATGCTGAACGCCCTGTCCGGCAGTCATCCACTGAACATCACCCTCGCCAAACCTTCCGGCGGCACCAAGTGAATCGGAGTGATCAATAAATCCCTGACGGGCGATGGTCACTGTTTCAAATCCGCTGTGTGGATGTGCAGGGAAGCCCGGAACCTTTGAGCCATGGTACATCCGCCAACCGTCTTTAATAGAAAAATCCTGTCCGATGTTCCGACCTTCCAGCGATGCTGAAGGACCAAAATCACCATTGCCCGCTGGATACCGGTCCAGGTGGTGGACACAAAAAATAAACGGATCCATGGTAGGCCAGGGAAAGGAGAGTGGTGTAACGGAGATGACAGGTTCAGACATTTTTTTTGAATAAGATGCCAAAGTTAAGGAGGTTCTCAAATTGCAGAGTCCGGATTAACCAAAAATGAAGATTTGATTAAGGATCCGTAACCTGCTTGACGGCAATGCAATCAATGAAGATTTTTGAATTCAACCACTACAACCATGAAAACCGATTCCAAAAATGACATTGTTGCCTCGCTCAGTGTGATGGACGAGGTACAGATGTTTAAAGTCCTTGATTTCATCCATGTTGTTCTTGCTGAGCGTGAAGCAAGCGCAAGAAAGCCCTCCAGAGAGGAGGCGATGTATGAGATTCAAAGTGCATTGAATGATTTTAAATCCGGTCAGGTCACAACATTTGTGCCCCGGCAGTTTACTGCGACAATGGGTTAAGCCCGTAAAATTTTACACGAGCAGCGCTGAGCCGGTAATCCGGTCTTTGACAGGGAGAGGGAACATGCATTGGATTTTTTAAAGTTCAATTGCCCCCTCCGAACCTGTTTAATTACCTTTTCACCATAACATCTAAATCATAAATTTGGACTATGGTTAAAAATCTTGGTGAAGAGCACTCAGTTGCACCGCAAATTCTTGCTGAAATCCGATCGGCACAAATTCAGAAAGACAGAATGCGCTTTCAGTTTAATCTTGAAAGACTGGGAAGCATTATGGCTTATGAGATCTCAAAAACACTGAGTTTTAAAGAAGAGAGCGTAAACACGCCTCTTGGGAAATCAACATTTGAGGCACTGACTGATCCTCCTGTATTGATCACAGTAATGCGCGCAGGAATTCCTTACTGGCTTGGCTTTCAAAAAATATTTGACCGGTCAGAAACAGGATTTATCGGAGCCTACCGGAAAGAAGGCAATGAAATCTCTATTCAGGTAGATTATGTAGCACTGCCGGAGATCACCGGCCGCAATGTGATTCTTATTGACCCGATGCTTGCAACCGGAAAATCGCTGACAGATTCAGTACACCTTCTTAGCAGGAAAGGCAAATGCAGATCGCTCCACCTTGCAGTACTTATCGCATCTCCTCAGGGACTTGATCATATAAAACAACAACTCGGTGAAGAAATTCCTGTTTGGACTTTTGCCGTTGATCGTGAACTCAATGCACTGTCGTATATTGTGCCCGGTCTCGGAGATGCAGGAGACCTTTCATTCGGAGAAAAAAATCAGTAGTACGGATTCATGTGGGAGATAATTCTTAAAGCCTTTTCTGTTTACCTGTCAGCCACGCTTAAATTTATTTTCGGACCGCTTGGCGGAATGGCGGCCGGACTGAATGTCTTTATTACCATCGGTGCAACTGTCGCAGGCATGATGACTTCCGTTGGCATCATAACTTTTTTCGGAGATTTTCTGAGGAAAAGAGTTTTCCCGCTGTTCAGAAAAAGAAAAAATCAAAATCAGCATGACCTGAGCGATCAGCAGAAAAAACTGAAATGGAAAAAAATTTATGACCGGTACGGACTTGGAGGCATTGCATTCCTGACGCCTGTCATTCTCACCCCGATCGGAGGAACATTGCTTGCCGTTGGCTTCGGAAGCCCAAGGCCGAAAATCCTTCTTTACATGCTTATTTCTGCAGGCTTCTGGTCAGCGGTGTTGACCTTTTCAATTTACCTCGGTCACGACTGGCTGGTGGATTATGTCAAAAGGTTCTCAAATGTCTGATCGGTCAGATGCCTATACTTTCTCTCTTTGACCAATATTCGTCAATAGGTTCTCCCTTGCTACTCAAACCCTTGTGTCTCCATCTTCCTTCTTCAATGCTGAATTCAAAATTCAGCGATGAACCTACTCGTGAGTTATCACGGGAGAAAAACTCAATGTTCTCAGTGTACTTACCATCGGCAGTGGTATAAGTTCCTCCGCCTGTTCCAAAAAATTCTTTGGTCTCAACATTGTAGGCAATCCACTGGAATCTCGTTCCCGATAAAATTTTCATAGTGCGCCTGGCACCCGGAGTGTTTTTGGTTGCCTTTCCGTTTGCCATCCTCCCTGTAATCAGCCATGCGCCGGAAAGAGCTCCGGGCTTGCCGTCATCAACTCGTTTAAATTCAGTCTTCTGTGCTCCGGCAATACCAATGCTCCAGGAATTTTTGGAAAGCTTTGATTCCAGAGTGGTTTCAGTTCCGATTTTCTCCGGCTCAAGCGTGTTGAATTCCTGATTCAGAATCAGTTGCCCTTTTTCTGATTTGAAACTGCCGCCCCAGGTACCGATGAATTTTTTGTCCGCAACAGAATACCGTGTGGCGGCAAAATATTTTCCTGCAAAAATGTATGTGGTTTGTTCAGAGCCTTCCGTTGAAGTCCATGCACCTTCGGGCTGGGCAACAACCGGTAATACTGCAGTGATCAATAGAATAAATAAAACTGTTAACCGTATCATAATCAATTATTGTTTTTCCGGAAAAATTTATCGTCGTCATCAAGCTCTTCTTCATCTTCCTTCTTTGCCGGCATAATACCTATTTCAAGAATCCGAAATTCAGTCCTTCTGTTTAATTGTCGGCCTCCCGGATTATCGGTACCATCGGGATTTGTATTTCTTGCGATTGGCCGGGTTTCGCCGTAACCCTTTGCAGTCAATCGTTCCTGTGCAATGCCTTTGCTGATCAGGTAATTGACAGACGCAGCAGCACGCCGTTCTGAAAGTCCCATGTTCTTTTCGAATGTACCGATGCTGTCAGTATGAGAACTTAATTCAATCTTGATATCCGGATTGTCATTCAATAACTGAACAAGTTTATCAAGCTCCTTTGCGGATGAGGGCCGGATGTTGGCACTGTCAAATCCGAAGTAGATGTTTTCAAGTCGGTACGCTACTTCTTTTTGCTTGCGAGGAAGAATGATCATCGTATCAAGTGTAATGTTGGTGACAAGCTCTTTAAGCATTTCAGGCTTAGCAGATTTACCCGCCATTGAATAGGCGACCCGTTCAGTAAGATATCCTTCACCTTCTCCAAACAAAGTGTACTTTTCATTTTCATAAACACGGAAACTGAATCTGGCATCCGGTCCGGTTTCAAAATCTTGCATGATGTTGTTGCTGCCGTCCAGCAATGTAACTTTCGCTTCAGGAATGACTTCAAGCGTGCTGTCTTTGCGGTATGTATAAACAGTTCCGCGCAGTGTGTAGTTTACAACTTTCAGATTCGGGTCATCATTCCGGAAAGTATAAATATCATCATCACCCTTTCCGCCTTCTCTGTTTGAAGTGAAAAATCCGCGGTCGGCCTGAAACAGAAAAATACCGAAATCATCAGCGGTGCTGTTCATAGGTTGACCGAGATTTTCAATGACGGTTTTGCCCTCAGCACGGTTTACTTCAAAAACATCCAGCATACCAAAGCCCGGATGTCCATCAGATGCAAAGTAGAGTTTACCATTTTCCGCCATGTAAGGAAACATATCATCACCGGGGGTGTTGATATCCGGTCCCAGATTTCTGACCCTTCCGAATCTTCCGCGACTGTCTACCTGTGCAGAATAAAGATCATTTCCTCCAAATCCGCCCTTGCGGTTGGAAGAAAAATAAAGTGTACGGCCATCAGGACTGAAACTGGGTGTTGAGTCCCAGCTGTAGTCACGGGCATCGTCACTGTTCTCATCTTTAATGACTGTGTTGATGTTAATAGGCACAGGCGGAAGCCATACGCCGTTGCGGTAACGGGAAACATAAAGGTCAACATCTACCCCGCCGTCTTTCTTTTTCTTTGCATTGCCCCGTGCAAACACCATGGTCTTGCCATCAGGTGTGAATGTTGCGCAGCCCTCGTTTCTGAGTTCATCGTTAATGCCGGCGGGCAGTGATGTAACAGTCTCTGCATCTACAATCGCTCCCCTTGTTGCAACTTTATATAAATCTGTGAAAGGTGTACCGGAGGCTTCATAAATGGCAGCATTCGATCTTGAGGAAGTGAAGTATAATTCACCATTCAGATAGACCGGAGAAAACTCTGAGTACGCTGTATTAAGTAACTCGAGATTTTTAACCTTATAGAAGGATGGCTTATCCGCAATTCTTTCAAGAGATTCAATGCCTCTTATTTGTCTTGCCGCGAGATCTTCAAGGTCTGCATTTCTGGTTCTAGATTTAAGCTCTGAAAGTTTTGCTTTTGCTTCTTCATATTTCCCGTTTGCACGAAGCGCCTGTGCATGGAAATACATAACTGAATCGGCAGAAACTCCCGGCCCACCGGCCTTGCTGTAATAAGGTTCTGATTCTTTAATTCTGTTTGAAAGACGATACGCTTCTGCGGCATACCACGAAGCTTTTCCATCACGGGGATTTTTCTGAATCTGCGGCAGCGTGTAATCAATTACTTTCTGATACTGTCCTGTATTAAAGGCCTGCTGAATCTTTTTTTCAAGGCTGCAGGAAGCCATTAATATGGTGAAAAACAATACTACACCTGATCGTATCATCATGATCAAAAAGTAATTTTAAAACTAACAAAAAAAACCATCCTTATACCGCTTCGGAAACATAGCGCGACAGCCAGCTCCCGGCAACCGATAATACTCCTTTGGACTCCCACTCCTCTTTGGTTGCTGCCAGCAAATGAAATGTGCGGTCATCTGAGCCCAGCTCTCCTTTGGAAAATAAACCTTTAAGGTCTCTCAGGGCGTAACTGACAATTTCCCCGTTCTTCAAAAATGGCACCTGTGTACGGTCAAAAAGATCAACCTGCAAAAGTTTTGAAACAGATTGCATCACATGAACGGATGAATCAATGGAACATCCGCTTGCTGAAGCTGTTTTTTCATCGGCAGCAAGAATAATGAACCGGTTGTACGCAATTGTAAAGGAAGTCTTCAGGGGCATTCCGTGGGCCTTCCAGGAATTGCAAAAGTCTGTTAAATGTTTTTCAGCGGCCTTCACCTCTTCCGGTGTCAGTGTTCGCGATGCAGGGTAAATCCATATCCTGCTGTGTCCCGGCATTTCATTATATGCTGAATACATGCTTCTTAAATTTTATTATGCAAAGTTAACGCAACTAAGTCCGGGTGTCATTGTGGCATAACAATGGTTTTGGCAGAATTGTTGTCCTTGGAAGTGTTTTATTCAGAGATCCATGGAAGAGAAAGACTTAAATACTCCCGAAATCCCGGAAAATGAGCAAAAAAGCGATATTTCGGAGGGTCAACCTGAAGGTCAGGCCGAGGGCATGACGCCACAGGCTGATGAACAGGAATCATCTAAAAAACTGAAAGACGAATTGGCAGAAGCAAAAGACAAGTATCTCCGCCTGTATGCAGAGTTTGAAAACTTCAGACGCAGGACAGCAAAAGAAAGAATTGAGCTGATTTCCACGGCTAATGAACATCTTATGAAATCCTTGCTACCCGTTACCGATGACTTTGACCGCGCGGAAAAAGCGCTGAAAGACGCCGCGCCAAAGGAGTCTGAAGGAATTGTGCTTGTTCTGAATAAATTCAGAAAAATCCTGGAGCAAAATGGACTTAAAATTATGGACACTTCTTCAGGAACTTTTGACCCTGACCTCCATGAGGCAATCACTCAGATTCCTGTTCCTGATAAGTCCGGAAAAATTATTGAGGTTGTTGAAAAAGGTTACCTGCTAAATGAAAAGGTTATCCGTCACGCAAAAGTCGTGGTCGGCGCCTGAACAATTCTATCCCGCCAGCCATGTCCAAACGCGACTACTATGAAATCCTTGGTGTAAGTAAAACATCCACACCCGAGGAAATCAAAAAGGCCTACCGTCAGGTGGCCATGAAATTTCACCCCGATAAAAATCCGGGCAATAAAGAAGCAGAAGAAAAATTCAAAGAGGCCGCTGAAGCCTATGAAGTACTGAGCGATCAGGACAAGCGTGCACAATACGATCGCTTTGGCCATGCCCGAAGCGGAGGGGGTGGATTTCGCGGACAGGAAATGAACATGGAAGATATCTTCAGTCAGTTTGGGGATATCTTCGGTGGAGGCAGTCCTTTTGAAAGTTTTTTTGGTGGCGGTGGCGGTTCGCGCGGTGGAAGAAGAAAAGGTTCAAACCTGCGGATAAAACTGAAGTTGACTCTGGAAGAAATTGCTTCAGGTACAGAAAAAAAGATCAAGGTCAACAGATTGGTTCGCGCAGAAGGTGTCACCTTTAAAAACTGTTCTACCTGCGGCGGTTCAGGTCAGGTCAGGAAGGTGGTTAATACCATGCTCGGCCAGATGGTTTCAGCCGCCACATGCTCTGCATGTAATGGAGCAGGACAAACCATTGATAAACGTCCTCCCGGCGTTGACAGCTCAGGCCTGACCTCAAAGGAAGATGTCATCAGTATTAAAGTTCCGGCCGGTGTTACAGAAGGCATGCAACTTTCAATGAGCGGAAAAGGAAACGACGCACCCGGTGGTGGTGTGCCCGGAGATCTGCTGATTCTCATTGAAGAGCAGGAAGACAAGTTTCTCAAGCGCGACGGCATAAATGTGTTCTATGATCTCCACATTAGTTTTATTGATGCTGCACTGGGTACAAGCGTGGAAGTTCCCTCCATTGGAGGTAAAGTCCGTATAAAAGTTGATCCCGGAACACAGAGCGGAAAAATTCTTCGCCTGAGAGGAAAAGGCATCCGTGATGTCAATGGCTACAGCACCGGAGACCAGCTGATCCACATCAATGTCTGGACACCAAAAAAACTTTCTTCCGAAGAAAAGTCAAAACTTGAATCACTTCGCGATTCTTCAAACTTTCAGCCTCAGCCGGATTCCGCCGACAAGGGTTTCTTTGACAGAATGAAAGAATATTTTTCAGGAGACCACTGATCAGAATTTCAGAGAACGGGAATTCTCAAAGAGCTTTCATCAGTAACTCATAAAGCCTGAACATTTCAGCAACGTCATGCTTGTGTACTTTTTCATGCGGCGTATGCGGACCTTCCTCCGGTGCTCCAATGAAACACCAGTCAAACGGGAGATGTGAACGCTGAAGTTCACCCCCATCGCTTGAACCACTGCCCTCTACTTCCAGCTGAACGTCAATACCCGAGCTGCCGGCGATTCTAAGGATTTTGTCAACAAAAGCTTTCCTCGGAATATTCCGGTCGCGCAATGAAACGACAACGCCCTTGCCAGGCAAAACGCCATCAGTGATCCAGGTAATATCTGAAATAAGCGCCTGTCGAACCCCCCACTTTTTATAAATATAGTCTGCAAGGTATCCGACCGAACCACCTACATGCTCTTCCCAGCAGCTGAAGATGACGACACCATCTTTTAATGTTTTGCAAAGATTAAGTGCATTCAGAATTCCAAGCCGGTTATCCAGGTAAGGTGTCTGGATGTAATCCTTTGTTTCTCTGAAATCTATGTGATAAGTAAGCGAGGTGCCACGATCCACACTTCGGCCAAATTGAAAAAAAGCGTGCTGTTCATGATCGTAAACCAAAGTGCAGTCAATATCACCCTGACTGTCTTTTCCAACCAGACGAGCACCTGCTTCTGCATCCGGACTTCCGATGGACACGAGCTGATTAAAGTAACGAACGGTAAAGCCTACTGTATCCATATGTGCGAATACCGCAGTACGGGGTTTGCCAAACTTAAGAATCAGACAATCCTGGAATTGTTCACCCTGAATGATTTTAGGCTGATGTTTCCATTTTGATTTTTCTTTCCGGATATACTGAAGCAAAAATTCTTTCATCCGGAATTCTTCCCCCGAAGGGGCATGAACTTCGCAAAGTGATTTAAGAAGCCCTGTCGGAATTTTTTGTGAAGGTGTCTTTCGTGGCATGTCACAAATATCGGATAAGTAACCCGGTATCCGGTATGCTGTCAGTCAGGCTGAAGCGCTGTCACACGCTTTATAATTTCCTCAACAAATGGAATCAGGTATTCCGGCAGATTTAAAGTGTTTGCGTCAATGATCCAGTACTCTCTTTTACCATTGACAGAGATTTCAAAATAAATTCCACCCCAGTCTCCTGCATCCGGCTGGCCGATTACTTTTTCTTTAGTGTTTAGTAACCGTGCCGGAATCTCATTTTCCAGGCCCTTCGCTAATTGATAAAATGAGCGATCCATTTTTACGAAGTTTCCGCTGTATGGAGGATCGTTTGTGGGATAAATATCCCTGGTGTCTTCATATACATCAGCGCCGGTGACTTTAAAAATTTCAATACATCCTTCTCCCTGACAAAATCCATAGAAAGTGCCAAAAACCAGATAGTCGAAATCTTTAATTCCGGGATCATCTTTTTCACATCCGGTAATTCCGATAAGGCTGAAAATTGAAAAGAATAGAACTATTTTTTTCATTTTGATTGAATGAATTCTCAGGTTAACGAATTCCATTAAAACTTATTTTTCATTCACGGCAGCAGGGTCCATCCATCCCAGTTCCCAGATATGCCCGTCGGGATCATTGAAGGCTCTTGAATACATGAATCCCAGATCCTGCACAGGACGCGCTTCTGTTCCCCCGAGCGAAAATACTTTCTCCATAAAATGATCTACCTCTGTTTTACTGTCCTGACTGATTGCAATAAGCACTTCGGTTGTTTGGTGCGCATTGCTGATATTTTTTGGAGTAAAATTTTTGAAATAGTCTTCTGTGAGCAGCATTACCCAGGTCTTGTCATTTAAAGGGATACAGGTTGAATGATCACCGGAAAACTTAGCATTGAATGAAAACCCAAGACCTGAGAAAAAAGCATTGCTTTTAGTGAGGTCTTTTACCGGGAGGTTGATGAAAACAAGCATGGAATAAAATTATTTGATTAGTCTGATTTTTTATCCTGCAGAGTGAAATATCCGCCGAACGCGATCGCCTGTTGAAGTCAGAAGTTCGTAAGGAATGGTATTGATCATGGAGGATACTTCAATGGGACTAAGTACCCTGCCGTAGATGATTACCTCGTCTCCTTCATTTGCCTCAATGCCCGTAATATCAACCATCGTCATATCCATGCAAATGTTTCCCACGGTTGGAGCAAGTTTACCATTGATCAGAACTTTTCCTTTTCCAAGTCCGAAGGCTCTGTTGTAACCGTCTGCGTAGCCGATGGCAATGGTTGCGATTTTTGTCCCGGGTACAACTTTTCCGTGACGGCTATAACCGACAGTCTCACCTGTTTCAATGGTTTTGATCTGGGAGATAACTGTTTTCAGTGTGACTACCTGTTCAAGATTTCTCTGCTCCGGACCGATGCCGTATAGTCCAATGCCCAGCCGGACCATTTCAAAATGAAATTCAGGGAATCGCAGTATGCCTGCAGTATTAAGGACATGCCGCGCAGGTTCATATCCGATGGCAGTGGTGATCTGCCGGTACCCTGTATCAAAGCGCTTTATCTGTTCTTTTGAAAAATCATCATGCTCCGGATTCTCACTGGCTGCGAGGTGGGTGTAGACCGATCTTACAGAAATATTAGGATTACGGAAAAGCATTTCAGCGAGCTCACCTGTTTCATGCGGTTCAAACCCCAGCCTGTGCATTCCTGTATCAAGTTTGAGATGAATGCCGATGCGCTCACCACGTAGCTGTGCAATCAGATTGCTCAGTTGATTTGTTGAAAATATGGCAGGTTCCAGATCATGTGCTGCCAGCAGCCCGTAACTTTCCGGTGCCGGGTTCATCACCATAACCGGAACTTTTATTCCGCGGCTCCTGAGCGCAGCGCCTTCATCTGCATAGGCAACACCCAGATAATGCACACCATTATGTTCAAGAAAACGGGCAATCTCCGCAGCGCCGCTTCCATAGGCAAATGCTTTAACCATCACCATAAGCCTTGTACCTGGTTTCATACGGCTTCTGAAGAAATTGAGATTCCGGTTTAATGCCAACAAATCAATTTCCATTACGGTACCGTGCACATTTCGCTGCAACTTTTCCACAACCTGTTCCAGTCTGAAAACGCGCGCGCCTTTCACCAGAATCCCTGTATTCTGCCAATCAAGAAAACTAAACGATTGCAGAAAGGACTCTACACTCGGATAACCGCGCCCGTTTCTGTGTAACATAGCTGCCTGAGTACCTAGTACAGGACCTATTCCAATCACGGCCTCAAGATCACTCTGCTCAATCAGTCGCCGTACTTCACCAAACCAGTTTTCCTCCCTTAATCCTGTTTGCTGCAGATCTGAAATGATGAGCGCTTTTTTCCCCGGATACTGTGCTTTTAAAAAATCAAGTGCAATCTTAAGGCTGAATAAATCATTACTGTAGCTGTCATCAATAAGCTTACATCCGTTGATGGCATCTTTCATTTCCAGCCTCATTGGCAACCGCTTCAGCAACCGGCACCTCTCCGAAATCACTTCAGGACTATACCCCATCAGCAGCATCACCGTAATGACATGATACAGATTTTCAATCGAGGCCTGATCAGTGAAACTGGTCGGTACCAAAAATGAATTATTTTCAAAAGTGACTTCTGCAGACTGTTCGGTAACACGGAAGTTTACTTTACCATTACCCTTCAAACTCCAGGTGAATATTCCATTATTCTTTCTGAGCACAGATTCCAGCAGCGGATCATCAATACAGAACACAACATGTTTTGATCCGATAAAAAGTTTTGCTTTTTCCTCAGCTTTCTCCTGCCGACTGCCAAATCCTTCATCGTGTGCACTCAGCAGATTGGTGAAAATTCCGATATCTGGGCGGATGCATTCCTCAAGAGCGGCCATTTCTCCTGCTTTTGAAATTCCAGCCTCAAAAATTCCGAGTGTATGCCAGTCTTTCACCGGTAAAACGGACAGCGGCACTCCGATCTGTGAGTTATAGCTCCCGGGACTTTTTATGATCGGGTATTCAGGCGAAAGGACCTGATATAGCCACTCTTTAATAATTGTCTTTCCGTTGCTGCCTGTAATTCCTATGACGGGCCCTTTAAACTGATTCCTTTTATGAATGGCCAGCTGTTGAAGAAAACGGATTGAAGATGGAACCAGAAATATTCCGGCTTGCGGAATCTCTTTCAGGTCTACGACTTTCTCTACCGCAAATAACCTTACGCCTCTGTCGTAGAGCTCATTAATAAAATTATGTCCGTCATGTCCCTGTCCTTGAAGCGCAACGAAAAAGCTGCCCTTAGCTGAAAAATGCTTGCGGCTGTCAATGAAAACCTGTTCAATTTCAATGTCTGAGGGCAAATTCAGCCATTTTCCGGTTGCTATTAATGAAAGTTCAGAGGTTCGCAAAATCCTGAAGTATATTTCCTAACAATTGTTAATTCAAAATAAGCCTTAAAAAATGATTGTTTTTTAAGGAATTGGTTAATTTTAATTCAGCAAACACTTATCAATTGAACTCAGACATCCATCACTCATCCTTTTCAGGAGGCTTTCGGGTTCTGATGTTACTGGGATTTCTCTTCTTTTTAATACCTGCAGGAACCTTATTTGCTCAGGAGCATTCTTTCGGCAGAGAAGATACGGAGCATCATATACCACATGATTTACCACCATTAATAGCTCCGGATGCAGACCACTCAACTGGAAAAATAAATTATATTGATTCCTTAAATGCTTATCGCCCTACCATTGCCAGACCAAAGCCGAAGCAATCAGAGGCAAGGAATCATGAAGAGGACGCGCTGAAGTTCAACTTTCTGTATATCATCCTACAGAAATTTAAATTCTCCGACATTATAGATTGATTAGTTCCGGAAGCGGAATAAATCAGCATTCATTACTTCGGAAAAAAGAACCCGGAAGTTTTTTTGTATGCCTCAAATTCAGGATAGCGGCTCAGTGACTTGTCTTTCCTGATCATGTTCGGAATGAATTCCACCAGAAAGAAAGCAGAGATGCCAAGCCATCCGAGCCAGTGACTGGATGCCAGTGCAAAACCAGAATAAATGGATAGCTCTCCCAGATAATTGGTATTTCTGGACCGGGCGAAAAATCCATCGGTGATAAGCCCGGGTTTTAATTTAAGAACGAAATATTTCTGTGCATCACTTGCAAAGTGAATCATCGTACCGAACACTACCAGAAATACTGAGCCGGCCACTACCGGACCTGAAGGCACCGCATGACTGCTTATCAGCAGCCAGGGCGCAACCCAGTACAACAGCAAAGCGCAGAAAGCAAAGACTGCATATCCGACAGACACTTCCTTCTCCCACTGACGGTCCGGAAAGATGCGGTCTTTCATAAGCCAGAGTACTCCGTAGGTGCCGTGAAGACCGAGGTAAAGCCACGCGCCGATGCTGAAGTTACCGTACATGAACATCAGGGCAACGACTACAAATGCTGTAGCACCTTTGTGAAGGTTGACAATGTGTTTGAGTTTCATAACCTTAAAGTAACGGATAATCCTGGTTCATATAATTTCAGATACCCCTGAATTCAAAAATCAATATCTTTCGCAAAATCTGAATCATGAACCGAATATTAATCATTCTGTCCCTTTCTGCCCTTTTCCTGTCCTGTGTACAAAATGAAAATCAGCGGGTGATATTTAATACAATTGATGAAGAGGTCTTGACAAATTCGCGGGCCTATGCCATGCTTCAAGAAGAGACCTCAACAATTGGTCATCGTCTTACAGGTTCGGAAAATGGAAAAAAAGCAGAGGAATACACCTACAATAAATTCAGGGAGTTTGGATTTGAAGATGTGCAGTACCAGGAATTTGAAGTGGAGGCCTGGTCACGCGGAACAATTGATGTATCAATCGGCAACGAGCCTGTAAAGGCAGTAGCCCTTGGGCATGCACCGGTACAAACGGATATGACAGGCGAACTGATAGATCTTGGAAATGGACTGGAAGAAGACTTTGCTTCCAAGGCAGATGCTGTAAAAGGAAAAATTGCAATTTTTTGCGTTGGTATTATTGAAGGTAGCAAGCCCGGTCTGAAGAATCTGCACCGCAGCGAAAAGACAGCCCTGGCAATAAAAAACGGTGCTTCCGGCGTAATTATTTTTAATCAGGTTGATGGGGGAGTTCTGCTTACCGGAACAGCTTCTGTAACAGGTGCACTTATTCCCATACCTGCAATTTGTATTGGTAAGGAAGATGGAATGGCTATTCGGGAACGCATGAAAAAAGAAAAGGTCACCGCTTCCATCCGTATGGCCAATTACAGCGGAATGATACGTGCCCGTAATGTAGTGGCAACCATTAAGGGCACAGAGCTTGCAGATGAAAAAATTGTGATCGGAGGTCACCTTGACTCATGGGACCTTGCAACCGGCGCAATCGACAATGGAATCGGATCCTTCGCAGTGCTGGATATGGCAAGAACATTTAAGGCACTTAATCTGAAGTCAAAGCGTACCATTCAGTTTGTGATGTTCATGGGTGAGGAGCAGGGCCTGCTCGGCTCCAGACATATGGTGAATGAAGCTGTTAAAGACGGCTCGATTGAGTCCATCCGTTACATGCTGAATTTTGATATGACCGGAAATCCTATTGGGATTTCAGCGGCCGGAAAAGTGACGGATACAACCTTCTTTAAAACGCTTGGTGCAAACCTGGCTCAGATAGATACAGTTTATAAAAATCAGTTTTCAAAGGGCGGCGGTTTGCACAGCGACAATCAGCCTTTCATGCTGGAAGGCGTTCCTACATTAGGCATGCATTCAAATCTGGATCGCTCCATTTACCGGTGCTACCATGCTGACTGTGATTCCTTTGACCTTGTGAACGCGGAGCACATTCTGAATACTGTGCGTTTTGGCTCCATGGTTTTGTATGCCGTTGCAAATGCAGAGACATTACCCGCAATTAAAATGAACAGCAGTGAAACCCGACAGTTTCTGATTGACAACGGCCTGCGGGAGCCGCTGGTTATTGCCGGCGACTGGAAATGGAAAGACTGATTTAAAGATCTCAGCGATTCAGTACCTGATGCTTGCTTTGAGCTTTTGCTTCCAGCAGGCTGGAGCCTGAAAGCCATGTGTCCACCGCACGGGCAGCCTCCCGGCCTTCACTGATAGCCCACACTACAAGACTCTGGCCACGACGCATATCGCCGGCACAAAAAATGTTTTCTGCTGACGTCTGGTAACGGTTACACTTTACATTTCCGCGTTCATCAAATTCTACTCCAAGCTGGTCAAGCAGCCCCTGATGCCTTGGATGAAGAAAACCAAGTGCAAGCAAAGCAAGGTCACATGGAATAGTGCGTTCAGTGCCGGGGATTTCAAAAAATGCTGCCGGCTTGCCGGGCTCCTGCTTCCACTCAATATCTGCAACAACCAGGCCTGTTACTTCGCCCTGTTCATTCCCGGTAAATCTTTTGGTCAGAATACTCCAGCTTCGGTCGCATCCCTCCTCATGAGAAGTTGAAGTCCGCAGCATCATCGGCCACTCCGGCCACGGTGTGGTCAGGCTGCGTTCTTTCGGAGGCTGTGGCATAATCTCAAGCTGAGTTACTGAAGCAGCACTGTGACGGTTAGAAGTTCCGACACAATCTGATCCGGTATCACCACCACCAATGACTACAACATGTTTTCCTGTAGCAAGGATTTCTTCTTCATGAACCGTCTTAGCACTTACACGCCGATTTTGCTGCGTCAGAAAATCCATGGCAAAGTGAACCCCCTTCAATGCTCTGCCGGGAATTGAAAGATCCCGCGGAATGGTGGAACCTCCGCACAATACAATAGCATCAAACTCATCCTGCAATTGCTGAACCGGAACATTTACGCCAACATTTGCATTTGTGACAAACTCCACTCCTTCTACTTCCATCAGACGTACTCTACGCTCCACAACACTTTTTTCAAGTTTGAAATCCGGAATACCGTATCGGAGCAGTCCTCCGATTTCATCTGCACTTTCGTAAACCCGCACCTGATGACCTGCCGCATTCAGTTGTGCCGCTGCTGCCAATCCTGCAGGGCCTGACCCCACAACAGCAACTTTTTTGCCTGTCCGGAATTTTGGTATTGAAGGTTTTACATAGCCTTCCTCAAAAGCTTTTTCAATGATTGACTTTTCAATGAACTCAATTGCAACGGGCGGTTTGTTGATGCCAAGCACACAAGATGATTCACATGGTGCAGGGCAGATTCGTCCGGTGAATTCAGGAAAGTTGTTTGTTGAAATTAATATTTCATAGGCCTGCTTCCAGTTGCCGTGATAAACCGCATCGTTAAATTCAGGAATTATATTCCCGAGCGGACAGCCATGATGACAAAACGGGACACCACAATCCATACAACGCGCCGCTTGTTTTTTTATCAGCTCCTCTGATGCGGGCTTTTCAATTTCTTTAAAGTCTCTGATACGTTCAGAAGTGTCGCGTTTCCTTGGAAGCTCACGACCGAATTCAAGAAATCCTGTTGTTTTTCCCATTTTCAATTAATTTTTATTCTGTAAGACTGTGACAGATTTTCTTTTCTGAAGAACAGCTTTGTAATCCATTGGCATCACTTTTACAAAATGCATGAAAAGTTCTTTCCAGTTTTTCAGGAGTTCAGAAGCAATATCACTTCCGGTGAATGTGAAGTGATCAAGAACCATTTTTCTTATGATTTCTTCATCATCTGCTTCCATCTCATCAAACATGACCATCTCCATGTTACAATTCTTTTTGAATGAATTGGTACGGTCAAAAATATAGGCAACACCGCCGCTCATCCCTGCTGCAAAATTTCTGCCTGTTTCTCCAAGAATTACCACAATGCCGCCGGTCATGTATTCACACCCATGATCACCGATCCCTTCAGCCACCACTTTCACGCCTGAGTTTCTGACACAAAAACGTTCTCCGGCTTTACCGCGGATGAATGCTTCACCGGAGGTTGCACCATAAAAGGCAACGTTGCCGGTGATCATATTTTCAGAGGCAATAAAACCTGAGGATTTCGGAGGATACAAAATGAGCTGTGCACCTGATAATCCTTTTCCGAAATAGTCGTTTGCATCACCCTCAAGCTCAAATCTCAGGCCTCCTGTACTGAACGCTCCAAAACTTTGTCCTGCCGTTCCCTTGAATTTGTAGTGAATGGTTCCTTTGGGAAGACCAGGTGCCATGAACTTTTGGGAGATCTCATTAGACAACATCGCACCGACTGCACGGTCCTGATTGGTGATGCGGAAGGAATGCTCAACCTTTTCGAGGTTTTCAATTGCCGGCTGCGCAATCCTGATCAGCTCTCTGTCAAGCACCTGATCAATTCCGTGATCCTGCTCTTCCTGTTTGTACAAAGCAGTGTCAAGTGTCATTGGCTCTTTGTAGAGGATGGGAGATAAATCCAGATGAATCTGTTTCCAGTTTTTAACGTCATCACGAACCTCAACCCGGTCTGCTTGTCCCACCATTTCATTTACGGTGCGGTAGCCGAGCTCTGCCATAATCTCTCTGAGCTCCTCGGCAAGAAATGTGAAAAGGTTAACGACATGTTCAGGCTTGCCTGTAAACAAAGCCCTTAATTCTGGATTTTGAGTGGCAACGCCTACAGGACATGTATTCAGATGACACTTCCGCATCATGATACAACCTTCTGTAACAAGTGCCGCCGTTGCAACACCCCACTCCTCTGCGCCAAGCATGGCGGCAATTGCAAGATCTCTTCCTGTGCGGATTTGTCCGTCCGTCTGAAGTACCACCCTGCCACGAAGCTTATTTCTGACAAGTGTCTGATGCGCCTCAGCCAGTCCCAGCTCCCATGGAAGCCCTGCATGACGGATTGAACTGAGAGGAGATGCGCCCGTCCCACCATCATGACCTGAAATCAGAATCACATCGGCATGTGCTTTTGCAACACCGGAAGCAATTGTTCCGACACCAGCCTCTGATACCAGCTTAACACTGATCCGTGCAGACTGGTTTGCATTTTTCAGGTCAAAGATGAGTTGTGCCAAATCTTCAATAGAATAAATGTCATGGTGCGGCGGCGGTGAAATAAGTCCAACACCCGGTGTGGAATGTCGGACCCGACCGATCCACTCATCAACTTTATGCCCCGGTAGCTGACCGCCCTCACCGGGCTTTGCACCCTGCGCAATCTTGATCTGAAGTTCCTGTGCATTGGCCAGGTAGTAGCTGGTTACACCAAAGCGTCCTGAAGCCACCTGCTTGATGGCAGAATTTTCCCATGTGCCGTCTTCTTTTCTGATGAAGCGCGCTTCATCTTCACCGCCCTCACCACAGTTACTTTTGCCGCCGATTCTGTTCATCGCGATGGCCAGTGTACTGTGCGCTTCATGGCTTATGGAACCGAAGGACATCGCACCCGTTGCAAATCTTTTGAAAATACTTTCTTTGGGTTCTACCTCTGAAAGCGGAATGGATTTACTTTTTTTAAACCGGAAAAGACTGCGCAGTGTGATGGCTTTTTTACTCTGTTCGTTTATGAGTCGGCTGTATTTTTTGAATAGCTGAAAATCATTATTTCTGGTTGACTGCTGAAGCAGATGGATTGTTTGAGGGTTGAACAAGTGGGCTTCACCGCGCTGTTTCCATTGATAAACTCCGCCAACTTCAAGATTCAATGACTGATTATGCGTTTCGGGAAAAGCAATCCGGTGCTTGATGAGTGCCTCGCGCGCAATATCATCCAGCGTAAGACCGCCAATCCTGCTCACAGTTCCTGAAAAATAGGTGTCAATGACATCCTTTGAAATTCCCAGCGCCTCAAAGATTTGTGCGCCGTGATATGACTGAAGCGTGCTGATACCCATTTTGCTCATGATCTTTAGCAATTCTCCGCACACAGCTTTTTTATAATTATATAATGCCTTCTCCTCTGTAAGTCCTTCAGAAAGAAGGTTCCGCTTTTTCATATCGTGAATAGTCTGAAAGATCAGGTAAGGATTAACTCCTGATGCACCATATCCGAGCAGCGTCGCATAGTGGTGAGTCTCCCATACATCACCGGCTTCCACAACCAGGCCTACTTTTCCTCTTAGTCCTTTTCTGATCAGATCGTGGTGCACGGCCGCAGTAACAAGCAAGGATGGAATCTGAGCATGTCCGCTGTCAAAACTGCGGTCCGATAAAATGATGATGGTAAAACCGTCTTCAATGGCGTCACATACATATTGACAGATTCTGTTGAGGCCACGCTCCAGAGCACCCTCACTTCCGTCTGTCCTGAAATATGTGTAGATGGTTTTTGTCTGAAGATGACGGTGGTCTATGTACCTGATCTTTTCAAGTTCATTGTTGGAAAGGATAGGAACCGGAAGTTCCAGGGTAACACAATGCTCCGGCGTTTCCTCCAGCAGATTCAGTGAACCGCCGACATGTGAAGCCAGTGACATGACCATGCGTTCACGGATCGGATCAATGGGCGGATTGGTCACCTGAGCGAACAACTGCTTGAAATAACTTGACAGATGCTGCGACTGGTCAGAAAGCACTGCAAGAGGAATATCTCTTCCCATGGAGCCAAGGGCTTCTTTTCCGGACTCACACATTTGTGCGATCACCATACGCACATCTTCACTTGTTAGTCCGAATGAAGCCTGTCGCTTCAAAAAGGTGTTCGCATCATATTTATGAAAACTTCCGCCGGGCTCAGGCAGATCCTGAAGTCTGACTTTATTTTCTCTGAGCCATTTGCCGTAAGGTTGTGCTGAACAAATTTCTTTTTTCAGTTCTTCATCACTAATAATGCGGCCCTGCTCAAGATCTACGATGAACATTTTTCCCGGCTGCAGCCTCCCTTTGGAAACGACACTCGCTGGATCAATATCCAGCACGCCGACCTCACTGGCCATGATCACGCGGTCATCATTTGTGACAATAAAACGTGAAGGGCGGAGACCATTGCGATCAAGTGTTGCACCAATAATTTTTCCGTCGGTGAAGGTGATAGAGGCAGGACCATCCCATGGCTCCATCAGATTGGCATGGTACTCGTAAAAATCTTTTTTCTCCTGACTCATGTCGTCGTTGCCATCCCATACTTCAGGGATCAGCATCATCATGACATGAGTGAGCGACCGTCCTGCATGAACCAGCAACTCAACGGCATTATCCAGATTGGAAGAGTCAGACCCATGAGGATTGCATATCGGCGTGATCATGTCAAGTTCCTCACGCGTGAATTTATCGGATGCAAAGAATGCTTCCTTGGAATACAGCCAGTTGATATTTCCGCGGATCGTATTGATTTCGCCGTTGTGCGCTATAAACCTGAAAGGATGCGCAAGTTTCCATGAAGGAGATGTGTTTGTTGAGAAACGCGAATGGATAACTGCAAATGCAGAAACAACTTCCTCGTTTCGCAGATCAGCAAAATAATGTTGCAATTGTCCGCTGGTCAGCATGCCTTTGTAGGCGATGGTTTTGTAGGACAGCGAGGCAATATAGAAGTCGTGATTCACACTTTTTACTGATTCAGTGACCACTCTCGAGGCATGCCTTCTGAGAATGTACATTTTGCGTTCAAAGTCTTCCGGGTCACTGATGCCCGTAGGCTGTTGAATAAAAATCTGTTCCATCACCGGCTCAGAGGCGAGTGCGGACTCACCAAGATCGGATGAATCAACAGGCAACACCCGATAACCCAGCAAGGTCATCCCGAGTTTTTTTATCTGCCGGTTAAAAACCGTCCTGCACTCCTCACGCACTTTGTGATCGCGCGGAAAAAATACCAGTCCTACTCCGTAAGATCCGAAAGCCGGAAGTTTAATCTTCAGTTTTGAACATTCTGAAATAAAAAATTCATGTGGTATCTGTATCAGAATACCTGCACCATCGCCGGTGTTTGGTTCGCAACCGCAGGCGCCACGGTGGGCCATGCGCTCAAGCATTACCAGCGCGTCTTTAATAATCTGATGTGATTTCCGGCCCTTGATGTTTGCGGTGAATCCGACACCGCAGGAATCGCGCTCAAATTCTTCCCGGTACAGACCGGCAAATGTTTGGGGAGCAGAGAAGGTTGATGTCACTTCTGAAATCGTAAGTTTTAAAGGTTGAGTAAAACCCGGAAACCAGATGCAGGCCTCAGGCAGGATAAAAGTAATTTTTTGATGCAGGGTAACGCTCATTAGGAAACCAAAGAATTTTCAGAATTTTAAAAACAGAACTAACATTTAGTAGCACATCCGATTGCGTTGCGCACTGCTTTAAGTTTATTTGCACCAAATCTTCTGACTTATGATCAAATCTTATATTGAGACGCACCGTGAACGATTCCTGAATGAATTGTTTGACCTCCTGCGCATTCCTTCGGTAAGTGCCGACAGCCGGCATAAGGACGATGTGCGTAAGACAGCGGAACTCGTGAAATCCGGATTACTGGCTGCCGGTGTTGATAATGCGGAAATCTGTGAGACACAGGGACACCCGATCGTGTATGCTGAGAAAATGGTTAATCCTTCTGCCCCAACTGTACTTGTTTATGGTCATTATGATGTGCAGCCTCCGGATCCGCTTGATCTTTGGACCTCACCGCCGTTTGAGCCTACCGTAAAAGACGGTAAGATTTATGCGCGCGGTGCATGTGATGATAAGGGCCAGTTCTTTATGCATGTCAAGGCTTTTGAGATCATGAATAAGCTGGGCACCCTGAACTGCAACATCAAATTTATGATTGAAGGGGAGGAAGAAGTTGGTTCTGATAACCTGGAAACATTTGTAAAGTCCAGCAAATCCATGCTGAAAGCTGATGTTATTCTGATTTCTGACACTTCATTAATTTCTCTGGACACGCCTTCTATAACCTGCGGCTTACGCGGACTAAGCTATATGGAGGTTGAGTTGGAATCTGCTTCAAGAGATCTTCATTCGGGGGTATATGGCGGCGCGGTAGCCAACCCGATAAATGTACTCAGTAAGATGATCGCTTCCCTTCATGATGAGAAGGGAAGGGTTAACATCCCTGGGTTTTATGATAAAGTGCGCGTGCTGACCGATAGCGAGCGGGCTGAAATCAACAGGGCTCCTTTCAGCGAAGAACAATACAAAAAGGAGATTGGACTTGAAGCTCTGGCCGGAGAAGAGGGCTACACCACGATTGAGCGCACCGGTATCCGTCCTACATTGGACTGCAACGGAATATGGGGCGGTTATACCGGCGAGGGTGCAAAAACAGTTCTGCCGGCGAAGGCAAATGCAAAAATTTCAATGCGTCTGGTTCCTGACCAGCACCCTGATGAGATCACGGAATTATTTGCGCGTCACTTTAAATCTATTGCACCTGAAACGGTGCGCGTTAAAGTAACTGCACATCACGGCGGCGAGGCGGCAGTAACGCCGACGGATTCCAAAGCTTTCCTTGCTGCTTCAGCAGCTTTTGAGGAAATATGGGGTAAAAAACCCATTCCCACGCGAGACGGAGGCAGCATTCCGATCGTGGCCTTGTTTAAAAAGGAACTTGGCCTGGACACCGTTCTGATGGGATTCGGTCTGGATACAGATGCTCTGCATTCCCCGAATGAACACTATGGCATCAAAAACTTTTTGATTGGCATAGAAACAATCGTTGCTTTTTACAAACACTTCGGGAAGTAGTAAGCAGGCCGTCTACCACACAGGGAAATATCAGATTTCGGTGCGGTGACGCTTCCGTATAATTCTTTCCTTGATTTTTTTCAGTTGTGACTTAAGAGAATGCACAGCACCCAGTGTTGCAGCTTCAAAGGTCTCAGCTTTTTTACAAACAAAAAGCCGCCCGCCGGGAATATCAAGGGCTATCTCCACTGTTTTATTACGAATGCCTTCATTATTTACGCGCAAATAGACATCTCCCTTTTGTAATGCATGACTGAAGGTCTCAAGCTTATCAAGATGTTGCTGAATGAAATTGATAAGTCTTTGTTTTGGATGAAAGTGAATCGCATGTGTTCTGATGACCATAGGAATCTGGTTTTAGTTAAACATGTATTACTTCAGGCTTTTGGATGAGCCTGATCAAAAACTTTTTTAAGCTTTTCCATAGAGTTGTGAGTGTACACCTGAGTAGCGGCAAGGCTTGAATGCCCGAGCAATTCCTTTACTGCGTTGATCTCGGCGCCCTTGTCCAGCAGGTGGGTCGCATAGGTATGTCGCAATACGTGAGGACTCTTTTTCTCTACGGTTGATTTTCCCTTGAGCATTCTTTTAATACAGCGGTTAACAAATACAGGGTAAAGCGTTTCGCCTGTATCTGTAACGATTAAACTGCCGTGATCTTTTACTGAAACCTCCTTATTTCTGAGCCGGATATATTTTTTCAGCATTTCACCTAAAGGCGCAGCAAAGGGGATAATCCGCTCCTTATTTCTCTTGCCCAGCACTTTTAGTGTATAATCCCGGAAATTGACTGATGCTTCTTTCAGGCCGATTAATTCTGAAAGTCGCATTCCTGTTCCGTATAACAGTTCGACAATCACATAATCACGAAATGGTGCGTGCAGTTCTTCAGGTGCATTATTGTCAAGCACCTCCGTCATTTCATTGTCTCTTACAAAGTGCGGAATCCGCTTTGGTGTTTTAAGAACCCGCACTCTGGTCATGGGGTTTTTAGCTATTCGTTGTTCCCGGAGCAAAAATTTAAACAGACTTCGCAGGCATGCAATCTTTCGGTTCACGGAAGAAGCCCCGATTCCGGCATCGGACAACTCAATCAGCCAGCTGCGGATCATTCCATGTAAGGCGTTTTCCGCCGACATGGTTTCATACGCCTTATACAGAAAAGCTTCAAACTGAAGCAGGTCTGTTTTGTAACTTATTAATGTGTGTTTGCTTGTTCTTTTCTCAAAATGCAGGTATTTGAGAAATAATTCCGACCCCTGACTTAATTCCGCAACACCCTCAATCATACGATTGAATATAAAAAAAAACCCGGAGAGAATCGCCCCCCGGGAAAAATATGAATCAGAAAGCCCTCTTATTGGGGCTCGCTGTAGTATGTCTTCTGCTTGTAAGCGGCACGGATGATTTCATTCCGGCGACGAACGGATGGCTTTTCAAAAGCTGTCCGGGAACGCAATTCTTTCAGAATTCCTGTTTTTTCAAACTTTTTCTTGAAGCGCTTGAGCGCCTTGTCGATTGATTCGTTTTCCTTAAGATTGATAATTAACGGCATTTTTAGCTGTTTTTTTCTGAGGGGGCAAATATAGAATGAAAAAGTACATTTACAGCAATCAAATGCAAAATCTGGAAACTTTAAACCTAACAGTTGTTAGTTGTCGGTTTGGACATTTCCCGTATTAGATTTGGCAATTATTTTGGTTTGTCACCTTAAAATTGATCAATGAAGATAGCAGTAGTAGGAACCGGGTATGTTGGCCTGGTTACAGGAACATGTTTTGCTGAAATGGGTAACAATGTAACCTGTATTGATATTGATAAGGAGAAAGTCCTGAAGATGCAGTCAGGACAGGTTCCAATTTATGAAAACGGACTCGAGGAATTATTTCACAAGAATCAGAAGCAGGGCAGGCTTGTATTTACAGCTTCCCTTGAAGAGGGAATCGAAAATGCAGAGATCATTTTTCTGGCATTGCCCACACCACCGGGGGCAGACGGATCTGCAGACCTTAAATATGTTCTCGGTGTAGCCGAGCAGCTTGGCGGTCTTCTTAAACAGTACACAATTGTCGTGGATAAGAGCACTGTACCTGTAGGAACCGGAGAGCAGGTCCATGAACGTCTTTCAAAAAATGCAAAGGTGGAGTTTGATGTGGTTTCAAACCCTGAGTTTTTGAGAGAGGGTCTGGCCATCGAAGATTTTATGAAGCCTGAACGCGTGGTGATAGGTGCAGACTCGCAACGCGCATGCAAAATAATGGAGGAGCTGTACGCACCCTTTGTGCGTCAGGGAAATCCGATTTATTTCATGGACATTCGTTCCGCAGAGCTTACCAAGTATGCGGCTAATTCTTTTCTGGCAGCCAAGATTTCATTCATGAATGAGATTGCCAATTTGTGCGAACTGCTGGGCGCCAATGTGGATGAAGTCCGTAAGGGAATGGGTTCCGACAGCCGTATCGGAAAACGCTTTTTGTTTCCGGGGATCGGTTATGGAGGAAGTTGTTTCCCTAAAGATGTTCAGGCATTGTCACACTCTGCAAATCAGGCCGGCTATCGGTTTCATATTCTGGATGCGGTGATGCGCGTGAATGAACAACAACGCACAAAGCTTATCCCGTTTATTCTGAATCACTTTAAAAATAATCTCAAAGGAAAGGTGATCGCTGTATGGGGGCTGGCATTTAAACCGCAAACAGATGATATCCGTGAGGCGCCGGCACTTGAAAATATCAACATCCTGCTTCAGCATGGTGCGGAAGTCCGTGTACACGATCCGGAAGCAATGGCCAACGTCAGAAAAATTTTTGGAGATAAAATTTCATACCATGAGTTGCCAATGGATGCTGCGAAAGGAGCAGACCTTTTATTTATAGCAACAGAATGGCAGGAATTCAGATCTCCGGACTTTGATGCCCTGGCATCAATCATGAAAGACAAGGTAATTGCCGACGGCCGTAATCTTTATGATGTGAATGCTATGCGGGAACGGGGATTCAAATATGTCAGTATTGGCAGAAAAGCAGTTTAATAAATGAATAAAAAACGAATACTCATAACCGGAGCCGCCGGATTTCTCGGATCGCATCTCAGTGATCGCTTTATTAAGGAAGGCTATGAAGTGATTGGAATGGATAATCTGATCACCGGTGATCTTAAAAATATCGAGCACCTGTTCAGGCTCCGTGAGTTTGAGTTTTATAATCATGATGTTTCAAAGTTTGTTCACATCCCGGGCAAACTTGATTTCATCCTGCACTTTGCATCTCCCGCAAGCCCGATTGATTACCTGAAGATCCCTATCCAGACGTTGAAAGTAGGATCCCTCGGCATTCATAATCTGCTTGGACTGGCAAGAAATAAAAAGGCCCGGATCATGATTGCTTCCACCTCCGAAGTTTATGGTGACCCGCTGATCCATCCGCAGACAGAAGAGTACTATGGCAATGTGAATCCGGTAGGGCCGCGTGGTGTCTATGACGAGGCTAAACGGTTTCAGGAGGCTATGACCATGGCCTATCATACTTACCATAAGGTAGAAACACGCATCGCAAGAATTTTTAATACCTACGGACCACGGATGAGGCTGAATGACGGCCGCGTGCTCCCTGCATTTATAGGCCAAGCGCTGCGGGGAGAAGACCTTACCGTTTTTGGTGACGGATCCCAGACGCGTTCATTTTGTTATGTGACCGACCTTGTAGATGGGTTGTACAAACTTTTATTGTCGGATTATGCCGGCCCGGTGAATCTTGGAAATCCTGATGAAATAACCATTCTGGACTTTGCAAATGAGGTGATTGCGCTGACAGGAACCACGCAGAAAATAATTTTTAAGGAACTGCCAAAGGATGATCCCAAAGTCCGTCAGCCGGATATTTCAAAAGCGAAAGCCATTCTGGATTGGTCTCCGAAAGTTTCCAGGAAAGAAGGAATTGCGACGACCTATGAGTATTTCAAAACGCTTCCATATGAAGACCTTTACCGTATGGAGCATAAGGACTTTAAAGAATACATTCGCTGAGCATGTCCCGTAAAATTCTTGTTACCGGCGGAGCCGGATTCATAGGTTCACATGTTGTCAGAAGACTGGTAACATATTATCCGCAGGACATCATTTTTAATCTGGATAAACTGACCTATGCCGGAAATCTTGAGAACCTGAAGGATATAGAAAACCATTCCAATTACAGATTCATCAAAGGTGACATTCTGGATCACGGTTTTATTGACGGGCTTTTTACCGAACATTCTTTTGATGGTGTTATTCACCTTGCCGCTGAATCTCATGTGGACCGTTCACTGGAAAATCCAGCGGCTTTCGCTGCGACCAATGTAATAGGCACACTGAACCTGCTGGGGGCAGCAAGAAAAAGCTGGGGCAATGATCAGACAAAACGGTTCTATCAGATTTCAACAGATGAGGTATACGGCAGCGCTGAGGATGGTGCAATGTTTACGGAGCAGACTCCGATTGATCCGCGGTCACCGTACTCGGCATCAAAAGCATCAGCCGATCATTTTGTTCACTCCTATTTCACCAGTTTTCATTTTCCGGTTTTGATTAGTCGCTGCTCGAATAATTACGGGCCTAATCATTTTCCTGAAAAACTGATTCCGCTGATGATCAATAATATCATTAATGGAAAACCGCTCCCTGTGTATGGAAAAGGAGAAAATATCCGCGACTGGCTTTACGTGGAGGATCACGCCTCAGCTATTGATGTGATTTTTCATAAAGCAACCCCCGGATCAGTGTATAATATCGGAGGTAATAACGAATGGAAAAACATTGATCTGGTCCATTATCTGTGCAGGCTCATGGATCAGAAACTTGGCAGACAATCCGGCACATCTGAAAAACTCATTACTTATGTGACCGACAGACCCGGGCATGACCTGCGCTACGCCATCGATTCTGGTAAACTTCAGCATGAGCTGAGCTGGAGGCCATCAGTGACCTTTGAACAAGGACTTGAAAAAACAGTAGACTGGTATTTATCCAATCAGGAATGGCTTGAAAGGGTCACTTCAGGTGCATACCAGACCTACTATCAGGCCATGTATGAAGGCCGTTAATTGCCTTTTTCTGAAATTTGACACATGAAAGGAATCATTCTGGCCGGAGGCTCCGGCACGCGACTGCATCCGCTGACGCTCGTGGTGAGCAAACAACTCATGCCTGTGTATGACAAGCCGATGATTTATTATCCGCTTTCCGTACTGATGATGTCCGGAATCCGCGACATCCTGATTATTTCAACTCCGCAGGATCTTCCTCTATTCAGAAGATTGCTGGGTGACGGAAAAAATCTTGGCTGCAATTTTGAATACGCCGAACAACCAAAACCTGAAGGCCTCGCACAGGCTTTCGTTATTGGAAAGGATTTTATAGGAAAGGACAAGGTTGCGCTTATCCTCGGCGACAATATTTTTTACGGGAATGGCTTCAGTGAATTGCTTCAGCAGAACAATGACCCGGAAGGCGGCGTCATTTTTGCCTATCATGTAACAGATCCAGAACGTTATGGTGTCGTGGAATTCAATGAGGAAGGTCTTGTTGTATCTATAGAGGAAAAGCCGGTACAGCCTAAATCGAATTATGCAGTCCCTGGAATCTATTTCTACGACAATGATGTAGTGGCAATTGCGGGCAACTTAAAGCCAAGCCCCCGCGGTGAACTGGAAATTACAGATGTAAACCGTGAATATCTTAAACAAGGCAGACTTAAGGTCGGAATTATAAACCGTGGCACCGCCTGGCTCGATACAGGTACTTTTGCTTCTCTTCAGCAGGCAGGAACCTTCGTACAGGTGATTGAAGAACGTCAGGGTCTTAAGATCGGATGTATTGAAGAAGTTGCATGGCGGATGGCGTTCATTAATGATGAGCAGTTGCTTCAGCTCTCGCGGCCGCTCGAAAAAAGTGGCTATGGTGCATACCTGAAAGGCCTCATATCATGAGCTTTTAGAAAATTTTTGCCGTTTTGGGTATTTGAACTATCTTTGCACCGTATTAAAAACAAGTTTGAGGGGACCACAAGTCCCCTCTTCGTTTATGCACCCGGCACAGGATATAGCAAATCAGATAAAAAAGACAGCAGAGACACTGCTGAGCGGAAGGCTATTTTTTGTTCTGGACGTAACAGTTTCATCGACAAAAGTGGGCCGCATAAGGGTGGTCATGGATGGTGATAAAGGTGTAACCATTGATGATTGTGCTGAAGTCAGCAGGGAACTAAATCAACTTATTGATGGTTTGGGATTGCTGGAGGATTATAATCTGGAGGTCACAACGCCGGGTGTTGATCAGCCGCTACGGAATTTCCGACAGTATCCTAAACACATAGGCAGGCAGCTGAAAGTAGAACTTAATGATGGCCGAACCATTACAGGCAGGCTGAAGGATGCCTCTATTAAGGCAATAGTTATTGAGGAGGAAGCTAAGAAGGTGAAGGGGAAACCGGAGTCACCTGCTCAGATCCTTGAAATATCAATGGAAAACATAAAAAAAACGTTTGTAATCGTATCATTTAAATAAACCATGTTATGGATGTTAGTGTTCTGATTGAATCGTTCGCCGATTTTGCCAAGCAGAAAAATATTGACCGGCCTACTATGATCCGGATCCTCGAAGATGTTTTTAGGACTATGATCAAAAAGAAATTCGGTTCTGATGAAAATTTTGATGTGATCGTAAACGCAGATAAGGGTGACCTTGAGATCTGGCGTTTCCGTGAAATTGTGGAAGATGATTCAGAGGATATCTGGGATTTTGATAAGATTCCGCTCGAAGAGGCCAGGAAAATTGAGCCTGATTTTGAAGTGGGTGAAGAAGTGGCAGAGCAAATCCATCTTGAAGATTTCGGTCGCCGTGCAGTAACAACCGCCCGTCAGACCCTGATTCAAAAGGTGAAGGACCTTGAGAAAGACATCCTGTATCAGAAATACAAAGACCTGGTAGGTGAAATCATTTCAGGCGAAGTGTACCAGACGCTCAGCAGAGAGGTGTTGCTGATTGACGCGGAAGGAAATGAAATTTCCATCCCCCGCGGAGAGCAGATTCCAAAGGATCGTTACCGCAAGGGAGATACCGTGAGGGCTATTGTTCACAAAGTGGAAATGGTGAATGGTAATCCGAAAATCATCCTTTCACGCACAGCACCGGAGTTTCTTGCCCGTCTGTTTGAACAGGAAGTTCCTGAAGTGTATGATGGTCTGATCACCATTAAGAAGGTTGTGCGTGAACCCGGTGAGCGCGCAAAGGTTGCGGTTGAATCATATGATGACCGTATTGATCCTGTAGGCGCTTGCGTGGGTATGAAAGGAAGCCGCATCCACGCCATCGTGAGAGAACTTCAGAATGAAAATATTGATGTGATTAACTATACTGAAAACCTGGAATTGTATATCCAGCGTGCCCTCAGTCCGGCAAAAATCACCAATATGAAAATTGAAAAAGACACCCGCCATGTGACGGCCTACATGAAGCCGGAACAGGTTTCACTTGCTATCGGAAAAGGCGGTCTCAATATTAAACTGGCGACCAAACTTACCGAACATGAAATTGATGTCTTCCGCGAACAGACTGAAGTGATAGGAAGTGAGGAAGATGTTGATCTGGTGGAATTTGGAGATGAAATCGATAAGTGGATTCTGGATGAGTTCCGTAAGATAGGACTTGATACAGCAAAAAGCGTATTGAACACAGACCGGGATGAGCTCCTGCGCCGGACAGATCTGGAGGAGGAAACAATAGATAACGTATTAAACATTCTCCGGAAAGAATTTGAACGCGCCGAGTAAAAATTTACACGGATAGGACTTATAGGAATTAAAGAAACAAATTAAGCATGGCAGAAGAAAAATCAACGCGACTGGGGCAGGCTTCACGGAAGCTCAATGTCGGCCATAATACCATTCTTGAATTTTTAGCAAAGAAGGGTCATGTGGTGGAGAACAATCCCAATGCCAAGCTCACTCCTGAGCAGATGGCTATGCTTTCAAAAGAGTTTGCATCCTCTGCAACGGAAAAACTGGAAGCTTCAGGTCTTACCATCGGCGTAAAGCATGTTGAACAACCTGTAGCAAAGGTTGAAAAGGAACCGACACGCAAAAAGCTTGACGAGGAACAAAACGTTCTGATTAAAAATCTGGGCTCAGAAAAAATCAAACCCAAGGAAGAACCAAAGCCTGAAAAGATTGAGCGGGCAAAATCAAAGTTGGGAGTCAAGGTGGTTGGAAAAATCGACCTGGAACCTAAGCCGGAAGAGCCTGTTCAGCCTGTTGCCGTTGTTGAGAAGCCTGTTGTGGCAGTACAGCCACCACCTCCGGGCCCCGAGCCGGCTCCCAAAGAAGAGCTTGAGCTTATCAAAGCAAAGGCCGATAAGCTGCAGGGACTGAAGGTTCTTGATAAAATTCAGCTGCCAACCCAGCAAAAATCTACTGCCCCATCCGAGGAGGAAAAACGTAAGCGTCCGCGCAAGCGTGTTCAGGTCAACGAAGTAAATAAAGGTGTAAGGCCTGTTTCACCGGGTGTTCGCGGAGGCGTTGCACGGACAGATAAGGCTGAGCCGTCTGAAAAGGAAATACAGGATCAGATCCGTGCAACGCTTGCCAAGCTGAGCGGAGGCCAGAAGAAATTTTCAGGAGCCAAGTACAGGAAAGAGAAGCGACAGGCATATTCAAATGCAGAAGAAGAAAAAATCCTGCAGGCACAGCAAACATCTAAAATTCTTAAAGTCACTGAATTTATATCCGCAAACGATCTGGCTTCACTGATGAGTGTTTCCGTGAACGAGGTGATTTCTGTCTGTATGGGACTTGGAATGTTCGTTTCCATCAACCAGAGACTTGATGCTGAAGCCATCACTGTTATTACCGATGAGTTTGGCTATGAAGTGCAGTTCACTTCTGCCGAGGAGGAAGTAGTTGCAGAGTTGAAGGATACAGAAGAGGATCTTAAGCCACGTGCGCCAATCGTTACCATCATGGGTCACGTTGACCACGGAAAAACTTCCCTTCTTGATTTCATCCGCAACACGAAGGTGACCGCACAGGAAGCCGGAGGCATCACCCAGCACATCGGTGCCTATGACGTAATAACAAAAAGCGGCAGTAAAATTGCGTTCCTGGATACGCCCGGTCACGAGGCATTTACAGCGATGCGTGCACGCGGTGCGAAACTGACTGACATTGCCATTATTGTAGTTGCGGCGGACGACGACGTAATGCCCCAGACCAAAGAGGCCATCAACCATGCCCAGGTCGCCGGTGTGCCGCTTGTCATCGCAATCAATAAAATTGATAAGCCTTCAGCCAACGCTGATAAAGTACGTGAGTCACTCTCCAAGAACAATATTCTGGTGGAGGAATGGGGCGGTAAATATCAGTGTCAGGAAATCTCGGCAAAGACAGGTAAGGGCATTGATGAGCTTCTTGAAAAAGTATTGCTTGAAGCCGAACTGCTGAACCTAAAAGCCAATCCTGACCGTCAGGCTGTAGGAACAATCATAGAAGCTTCACTTGATAAGGGTCGCGGCTACGTGGCAACTATCATGGTGCAGACAGGTACTCTTAAAATCGGAGACATCATGTTGGCAGGCTCAAACTACGGCCGCGTAAAAGCCATGTACGATGATACTGGTAAAAGAATCAAGGAAGCAGGACCTGCAACACCGGTTCAGGTTCTTGGCCTTGACGGGGCTCCGCAGGCAGGCGAAAAGTTCAGCATTTTTGAAACCGATCGTGAAGCACGTGAACTGGCTACCAAGCGTGCACAGCTTCAGCGTGAGCAATCCATACGTACCAGGAAACATATAACCCTGGATGAAATCGGTCGTCGCCTCGCAATCGGCAGCTTCAAACAGCTTAATGTGGTGGTTAAAGGTGACGTGGACGGTTCAGTGGAAGCGTTGTCCGATTCACTGCTCAAACTTTCAACACCTGAAATTCAGGTCAACATTCTTCACCGCGGTGTAGGACAGATCTCTGAATCTGATGTACTGCTGGCTTCTGCCTCTGATGCAATCATCGTCGGCTTCCAGGTGCGGCCTTCAGGGCCCGCCAAGCGCCTTGCCGAAAATGAGGAAATTGAAATCAGGCTTTACTCCATCATCTATGATGCCATCAATGAAGTCAAAGATGCCATGGAAGGGCTGCTTGCTCCTACCACACAGGAGGTCATTGTCGGAAATGCGGAAGTCCGCGAAGTATTCAAGATCAGCAAGATCGGAACTATTGCAGGCTGTATGGTCACCGATGGTCTCATCAAGCGCGCAAATCCTATCAGGCTTATCCGCGATGGTATTGTGCTCTACTCCGGAAAACTCCATTCACTTAAGCGCTTCAAGGATGATGCAAGTGAAGTAAAGTCTGGATTTGACTGCGGTATCGGAATCGATGGCGTCAATGACCTTCAGGTTGGAGACGTGATTGAGAGCTTTGAGACACGTGAAGTAAAGCGCACTCTTTAAAGATTAGTAACAATCAAAAAAATAGCCGGCTATAACCGGCTATTTTTTTTTGATTAAATGAAAATTTAAGGCTTGCTGAAATTAACTTTTGGCGCATCCTGTGCTTCGGCACTGGCTTCAAAACTTTTGCGAACAGAAAAATCTTCGCCACCTCCAAACATATTCAACGCCATTCTCTTGAAAAATCCTCTTACAAAGGTGTTGTAATTTTTGATCGATGCATTGTAATCCTGACGTGCTATGTTAATTCTGTTTTCAGTTCCTTCAAGCTGCGATTGCAGATCCTTGAAATTTTCGGTTGACTTGATCTGCGGGTAAGCCTCAAAGGCCAGATTAATTGCTGTGTTGATCTTTCTTCCTGCAATTTCAAGATCTTCCGGCGTTTTAGCGTTCACGATTCCCGCGCGCGCTTCAGTTACTGCTGTCAGGATGCCGCGCTCGTTTTCAGCTGCACCTTTTACAGTTTCAACCAGTGCCGGCACCAGATCTGCACGCCGCTGGTAGGTGGCCTGAACATCAGCCCATTCTTTATTAACATCCTCCTGCATACCTACGGCATTGTCATAAACGCCGGCACCCCACATAACGAAAAAAACAACGATTAAAATAAGACCGCCAATAACTGACAGTGCTGTGATTAGTCCTCTGCTCATAGTGTTAAAAATTTATACAAAATTAGTCTTCCCTGATCAATTAGCGTACCAAACCTGAAGATTGCATGAATTCGGCAATCTGGACTGCATTGGTGGCAGCACCTTTACGCAAATTGTCAGCTACCACCCAAAGATTCAGCGTTTTTGGCTGTGATTCATCCCTTCGGATACGCCCCACAAAAACTTCATCGCGGCCCTGAGTTTGAATTGGCATGGGGTAGATATTATTTTTTACATCGTCACGTACGACCACGCCGGGCGCAGCTTCAAGGATAGCTCTGACTTCACTGAGGTCAAACTCCTCATGAAACTCTGCATTAACAGCTTCCGAATGTCCGCCGATTGCAGGAATCCTGACTGTTGTTGAAGTGACACCGATGGTATCATCTTCCAGAATTTTGTGGGTCTCGTTCAACATCTTCATTTCTTCTTTGGTGTAACCATTATCCTGAAAAACATCAATGTGCGGAAGGGCGTTGAGATCAATCCGGTAAGGATAAACCTGAATTCCTTCAATTCCTTTACGTTCATTCATAAGTTGTTCCACTGCATCTTTACCGGTTCCGGTTACGGACTGGTAGGTGGATACCACTATTCTTTTTAGCTTATACCTGCGGTGCAGTGGTGCAAGGGCTATGACCATCTGAATGGTACTGCAATTAGGATTTGCTATGATCTTATCTTCAGGTGTTATGGCTCCTCCGTTGATTTCAGGAACAATCAGTTTTTTTGAAGGATCCATTCTCCACGCAGACGAGTTATCTATAACGACTGTTCCGCACTCTGCAAATAAGGGAGCATACTGAAGTGAGGTGCTTCCCCCCGCAGAAAAAATAGCAATGTCAGGAACTGCACTGATGGCATCCTCCATTGAAATAATGGAGTAGTCTTTGCCTTTAAAGGAAATTTTCTTTCCGACATTTTTACTTGATGCTACAGGAAGCAGTTCATCAAATTTGAAATTCCGCTCTTCAATCACTTTGAGCAATTCCTGCCCAACCAGGCCCGTGACTCCTACAATAGCCAGCTTCATATTTTTTCAGATTTGCCGCAAAACTAAACCACCTCATGTCATCTGCATAAGGTATGACTGAATCTTTTGTTCCTCACACGTGTTCGTTTATGCAGTGGTTGCCGGGTAATGCATTTTCAGAAGGATTATCAATCACTGTCCGGCTATAGTTTATCCTGTTGAATAAAACCAATACGCAGGAGCGTAGCTTTCGGAATGTTCAGATGGCTTTATTTATTGCTCCTCCTGTTCTTTTGGTCACGCACTCAGGCGCAGCTGACAGATAATTTTTCAGATGGCAACCTGTCAGTAAATCCGACCTGGGAGGGTGATACCGTTCTGTTTTCAATATACTCCGGAAAGCTTCACCTGATGGCTCCGCCGGTTTCAGGAAGATCTTTTATCACTACGCCGTCTCAGGCAATTTCACAAGGGCTGTGGGAGGTAACAGTCGAAATGGATTTCAATCCCTCTTCTTCCAATTACACAAAAATATTTCTGGTTTCTGACCGGCCTGATGTGTCCGCTGCGCTCAACGGATATTTTTTAATGCTTGGCAATACCACCGATGAAGTAAGCCTTTACCGTCAGACCGGGAATGCCGTTACCCGAATCATCGACGGCAGGGATGGAAGGCTTGACCGGTCAACTGTCAAAATCAGCGTGCGTGTTACATCTGATGAATACGGAACCTGGAAAGTTTTTACCAAAACCCCTGAAGAACCGGACTGGCAAGCTGAAGGATCGACCGTTGACACCGCCGTAAATAAATCCGGGTGGTTTGGTTTGTTGTGTGTTTTTACTTCAACCAGATCTGATAAGTTTCATTTTGGTGATGTGTTTGTCTCAGGTCAGCAATGGCCCGACAGGGTTCCGCCTTCCATCGCGGTCACATCTGTGAGTTCATCGACGCAGGTTACGATTGAGTTTGATGAGCCCCCTGACCAGATTTCGGCACTGAACTCTCAGAACTATAAAATCATTGAGCCCGGGTATCAGATTCTTGGTGCTTATCCGGGCGGCTCCGCTGAGTCTGTAGTCCTTGAGATTACTGCATTGAAAGAGGGAATCCCTGTTTCATTGACAGTTTCCGGAATCAGGGATGTTTCAAATAACACCATGCCTGAAACAACAATTCAACTCATTTATCTATTACCGTTCTCGGCCAGGGCAGGTGATTTGATTATTAATGAAGTTATGTCGGATCCTTCACCACCGGCAGGATTGCCTGAAGCTGAGTATGTTGAAATTTATAACAGGACGGAAAGATTTATAAATCTTGAAGGCTGGAGCATCTCCGACGGAAGCTCAACAGCATATTTACCTTATTCAGTAATTTCTCCCGGCGGGTTTAAGGTGGTTTATTCATCAGTTACGTTTTATAATTTTTTAAACGGGGTTCAGGTTTCTGATTTTCCTTCCTTGAACAATTCTGCAGATGCACTTGTTCTTTATGATAATGCCGGACGAATCATAGATATGCTTTATTACAGCTCGTCTTGGCATACAGTCAGGGATAAAGCGGAGGGTGGCTGGTCGCTCGAACGAATTGACCCCGACGATTTTTGCAGAAAAAAAGAAAACTGGGTATCTGCTGATCATCCTGACGGAGGCACACCCGGTAAAAGAAACTCTGTTTATGCGAGTCGCCCGGACCGTACACCTCCGGTTCTTTCAGACGCAGAGCCCATTGGATCTACAACGTTGGTGCTGACCTTCAATGAAGATCTTGAAAGCAACGCGGCCCTTTCTTTGAACTTAAAAATTCATTCCTATGCCGGAAGAATTCTTTCATCCGTTATGATTAATCCACATCAAATCAGAATAGAGGTCAGCGAACCTTTTCAAAAAAATATACTATGCAGGATTGAGCTTACCGGCATCAGGGACTGTCCGGGAAATCTGATTGAGCCAGGCACAGGAAAGAAATTTTTTGTGTTGGCTGACAATGCTACTGCGGCAGATGTAGTCATCAATGAAATATTATTTAATCCACTTCCGGGTTGTGTGGATTTTATTGAAATTTTTAACCGGTCTGAAAAATATTTAAGACTAAGGGACTGGACTGTACTGAGACCTGCCGGGAATACTTTTCAAAAAGCAGCTTTATTTCCCCCGGCATTGTTGTATCCTCATGGATTTGCGGTGCTGACCTCTGATCAGGTGACGCTGAAAAATTATTTTCCTTCGCTTGAAGACTCACTTGTTCTTGAGGTGGCCTTGCCTTCATTGCCTGATGATTCTGCAACGGTGATATTGGCAGACCATAAAAGAAATTTAATTGACTCTGTCCATTATGATGAGCAGTATCATTTGATGCTCATAAGAAATTCGGAAGGGCTGTCACTTGAACGCATTGATCCTGATTATCCCGCAATAAAAGGAGAGAACTGGAGGACACCGTCCCGAGGTTTACCCACTCCGGGATTTAAGAATTCGGTTTTCACATTAACCAATACAAAGAGTTCATTCTTTAAACCTCTGCCTCCGGTTTTTTCACTCAGCGGGGCAGAGTCCTTTACAAGAATCAATTTTGAACTCCCGCAGTCTGATTATTTTTTTTCTGTTGCTGTTTATGATTCTGAAGGAAGGAAGATAAAAGAGCTGGTAAACAATATGAATGCCGGAACCTCCGGATTTGTCCGCTGGGATGGAGACCGTTCGGACGGCCGGCCTGCAAATCCGGGGTTTTATTTCGTCGTGGCAGATGTATATAATCTGGCCGGTCGAAGTGAACGCTTCCGCAGCAGGGTAGTGGTGGTAAAATAACGGAGGAGGCATGACGAAAATTCATTTTTTGTTTTTGCCCCCCCTTCCTACTTTTGCAGTCATTTTTAACAATTTAACCGGAGTTGCGTTATGGCGAAATCAAAGAAGAAGAAACCTGCTGCAAAGCCCTCGAAAAAGTCTAAGGCTAAAGCAAAAGCCCCTGCCGCACCTAAAAAGGCAACTGCAAAGCCTAAAAAAGCCCCTGCAAAGGCTAAACCTGTTAAAAAAGCAGCTCCGAAACCAAAAAAGCCGGCCCCGGCACCAAAACCGGCTCCTGCACCAAAACCTCCTGCTACTCCGAAAAAAGCCTCAGGAAAATCCGCAGGAAAGTCCACCCCGGCTGAAAAGTCTTCGCGGCCGGATATGAAACCTTCTCCCGAAAACCTGAAACTGAATATTTTTCCTATTGTGAACCAGCGCCCGATTGCTCATAAACCGGCAAAACCGGCAGTGGAAGATGAGAACAAGACTCGTTATTCTGATGAGGAGTTGAAAGAGTTTGAAGACCTCATCAATAAAAAACTTGCTAAGGCAAAAGATGAGTTCCGAATCCTCAAGGAGACTTTAAACCGGAACAACGATGAAGGCACTGATGCAACTTCAGGTGGCAATACCAAAGTGCTTGAAGACGGCGCAGAGACAGCTGAAAAAGAGAACCTTGGTCAGCAGGCTGCACGCCAGCAGAAATTCATAACCAACCTTGAAAATGCTCTGGTGCGTATAAAAAATGGTACATATGGAATTTGCTCTGTAACCGGAAAGCTTATCTCCAAGGAGCGACTGATTGCAGTGCCGCATACCACGCAGTCTATTGAGGCAAAAATGATGAACAAAGACTGATTAACGGAGCATGGATTTTCTGATCAACCATATTGAGGCTCTTATTTTCTGTTCCCCTTCACCCATCAAACTGGCTGATCTGAAAAATTGCCTGAGCGAAATGTTTAATGCGGATGTCCCGGAAGATGATATCATCAACGCAATAAAAAAACTTGAAGAGAAATTCGCTGCAGAGGAGTTCGCCTTTCAGATTTACAGATCTGCAGGGGGATATCAGTTTCTGACCAAACCTGCGTATCAGGCAAGCATCGGTATATTGCTGAAGCAACAGTCAAAGAAAAGACTTTCCGTTTCCGCCATGGAAACGCTTTCAATAATTGCCTATCGCCAGCCGATCAGCAAAACAGAAATAGAAAATATCAGGGGCGTCAACTGTGACTATGCAGTTCAAAAGCTGCTCGACAAAGGTCTTGTTGAAATTCTTGGCAAATCAGACGGCGTGGGTCGCCCGATTCTTTACGGCACCAGTCCGAAATTCATGGAGTATTTTGGTATCAGCGATATAAGCGAATTGCCGACACCTAAAGATTTTTCTCAGGAAATTAATTCCATCGGTACTCCTGCTGATGGCAACAATGGCAATTAACAGGCTGAAAAGCCGGCAAAACAAAAAAAACTATGGCGTACGAAAGACCCGGCAGAGGTAAGGGGAGATCTTTTTCTTCCGGAAAACCATCCGGCAGATTTAAAAGGGATGATTCCGACAATAGCCGCAGGCCTGGTCGGCCCGGCAGATCTTCTGGAGACGATGCTTCCGGAGAAAAGAAATTTTCCCGTGGCCGCTCACAGTCCAAACCGGCCTATGGTGAGCGCCGAGACAGAAGCGAATCGGGAGGACCTGCACGCAGACCCGGTCGGCCAGGCAGGTCTTTTGGCGATGATGCTTCCGGAGAAAAGAAATTTTCCCGCGGCCGCTCCCAGTCCAAGCCTTCTTACGGTGAACGCCGAGACAGAAACGAATCGGGAGCACCTTCCCGCAGACCATTTAAATCTGACAGAACGGACAGACCGGATCGCCCGGAGCGTCCCGGATTTCGTCGCTCAGGTTTTTCTTCCTCAGGCCCAGGTCGTCCGCGCAGAACAGAGAACAGGGAAGACCGGCCCAGAGAAGAGCGCCGCAAATCTGAATTCTATGGCAAGCCATTTGGCAGGCCGGAACGCCGCCGTAGAATTAATCCTGATGAGGATAACAAAAAATCTTTTGTAAAATCCAGACTTGAAAAGCAGCGTAAGTTTATTAGGGAAAAATCGGATGACACCGACAAGCCGGAGTCTGAAGATGTGAGACTCAACAAATTTATTTCCAACAGCGGAATATGCTCAAGACGCGAGGCAGATAACCTCATCAGCATGGGCCTCGTTACGGTAAATGGTCAGACCATTACTGAAATGGGACACAAAGTAAAGCGTACAGATGATGTCCGTTATGAAGGAAAAAAACTCACCGCTGAACGTCCGGTTTATATTTTACTTAATAAGCCCAAAGGATTCATTACAACCACAGAAGATCCGCAGGAGCGCAATACAGTGATGAATCTGATAGCAGGAGCATGTAAGGAAAGAGTTTATCCTGTCGGCCGTCTGGATCGCAACACCACCGGTCTGCTGTTATTCACCAATGACGGCGAGCTTGCAGATAAGCTCACACACCCGTCTTATAATGTTAGAAAGATTTATAAAGTTGATCTGGATCGTCCGCTGACCAAGGCTGACTTTGAAAAAATACGTGAGGGTGTCAGACTGGAAGAGGGCAGAGCCATTGTTGATGATCTTGCCATTGTGGATGAAACCGGAAAATCTGTTGGCATCGAACTGCACATTGGATGGAACAGAATTGTTAGAAGAATTTTTGAGTCACTTGACTACCAGGTACTGAAGCTGGATCGGGTGGTTTATGCCGGACTTGACAAAAAAGATCTTCAGAGAGGAAAATGGAGATTTCTGAAGGACACAGAAATCATAAAACTGAAGCATTTCAATAAGAAATAGCCTCAGGACTCTTCATCAAAATAAATCTTATAGAACTTCCGGCCATCCGGATCAGTACCACGTTGTATCAGTTCACGATTTCCATGAATGTAAACATGGAAATTCCGGTCAAGTTTCAGGACACTTTTAAAAATTCTGACCTGCTGCTTAACAGCCTGGGCAGAGATTCTGAAGGAGTCGTCAGGCACGGCCTCTGATCGTTCACGCCGCTCCTGCTCATAACGACGGTATTGCTGAATGAGGGCAGGGGCCTCAAGAACTTCTTCTTCAAAATTTTTCCTTTGAAATTCATCGTGATCCTTGAAAAAGGATGCTGAGCGGTTCATCAGATCAATCTTTTCAGTTTTATCGAGCTCCATTTCCTGACCCAAATAATCTGTCACAAAATTTTTTGTTGCCTCAAGTGCCAGGCTGGTCATGCTGTAATTGGTTCGTCGCTGCTCAAGTCCCAGGAAATGATCTTTCCAGTAAACGGCTTCATCACCTCTGCTCTGTTGGTCTATAATAAGCACAACCGGTTTTCCTCTGTCCGGGTGTTCCAGAATCAGGCAGCCCTTGTCAAATTTATTGATGTCAATTCCCTCACGATATTCCATGGTTACGGAAATACTTGAGCGCCTTACTTCAAAGTATCCGTTTTTCAACTCAGTTTTAAAAATTCCCACTGCCCGGACAGGTATGCCTTCATGAACATACTGATCAAACATGGTAACATACAATTCACCGGGTTTGATTCTTGGATGTGTTGCACAATTATATAAATGCGTCGCTATTCGTCGTGAGCGCTCAACCAGCGTGGAGGGATCATTAAACAATCCTTCAGATTCCTGAGCAATGATATTTCCTTGCGGCTGATCAGAAAATTGATATTGTTCATAAACATGCCCGAACCGGCCCAGAAAGTAAGCACACAACTTATTGCGCATGGCCTCATCAAGCTGTGCCGGCTGCTCTGATAAAAACAAATCCTGGTCCTGGGCTTTGTTTCCGGCCAGATGAATCATCACATCCTGTATCTTGGTTTCCATGTTAAAGGTATAGGGCCTGAAATTTAATCACTTTCCTGCCCTGCTACCATATAAAAACCTTTCTCAAAGACGGATATTCAGCATCGCCATAAAATTCCGGCCCGCCTGCGGATAGTAAAAGTTCTGCCTGTATGCTGTCTCTCCACCCAGAAATCCATAGGTATAGCCATTTGATTCGTAGGCTACATCAAAAAGGTTTGCAGCAAGCAAACTGACAGTGCATTCTTTGATTCGGTTGAAATTAAAATTCCAGCTCAGTCTGAGATCATTCAAAAAATAAGATTCAATCATCCTGTTTTTACCGGAGGTGTTGTCCAGAAACTGACTGCCGACATATTTGGAAATCAAAGAGAGCTCTCCACGGTTAAACAATTTGAGATTCCATTGCGAACTGCCGATCATTTCCGGTGAAAATGAGATGTCCGTATTCCGGTAAGTATTTCGGATAACATTGAATTGATCAAAATCATTTCCATAATCATACAACACCTCTTCAAATTTTCTGATCTTATTTCTGCTTAGTGTAAGGTTTCCCTGCCAGCGTATAAGCCGGCTAATTTTTGCATCCCCTTCAATCTCAAAACCCATGCGATAGCTGTCCGGCACATTCACTCTGATGTTTGCTCCCACATCATTCAGTTCTCCGGTCAGTACCAGCTGATCTTTATAATACATGTAATAGTAGTTGATCTGGAACGCCAGATTAGAAGATCTGTGACGAAATCCTGCTTCAAGATTATACAGCTTTTCCGGCTTTGGCCCGTTTCCGGTCCGGTCATCAATTATATCATTTCTTACAGGTTCGCGACTTGCAATCGCAATACTTGAATAGGTTTGCCAGGAGGGCCTGAATTCCCAGGTGATGCCTGCCTTCGGATTGAAGAAGTGCCAGGAATTGTCAAAGTCAATTACTTCCTGCTCATTTTCAATCCCATTTCCCCGGTAACGAATACCACGGTATTGAAGGTCTCCGAAAAGATAAAGTTTTTGTTTCAATGCGTAGCTTGTTTTCCAGTAAGCACTCAGGTCTGATTTTTTTCCGTTATTTAAGTAATACCGGTATGGAAGCTGAGGAAAAACCTGTGCGACCTCCGACTGTATGACCTCGCCAAAGTGGACGCCGTCGTAAAAATTCCAACCACCGCCGAAGACGGAATTTATTTTGTCTTTATCCCATTGTACAGACCAGGTTGTACCGGAGAAATGATTATCCAGCCACCGGCGCCTCACCAGATCCGTCTCAGGCACAGGCAAAATTGTTAAGATGCCATAGTCACCTGCAGATTCCTTGTCTCTGAATTCTTCATAAAATCCTTTTCCGCGGGTATAATGAAGAGAGGCATTCGCAGTCAATCCTGCTTTGATCCTTCTTGAAAAATGAAGTTGTGCATGGTGCTGATCATAATCATCAACCTGATCCTTGTAGGTATAAAAATTAAAGGTTCTGGAATTGGAAGTCAAAAGATTATTCAGCTGAGTTTCATTCCATCCTTCTGTGGCAGCTGTTTCAATCATTCCTTCCGTATCGTTCTTTAACCTTGATTCCGGAACGCCGTACCAGCTCTGATAAGTCCGCTCAGAGCCTCCGAAAAATATAGCTTTGATAATGGTCTTATCTCCGTAATAACCGGCTGATGTATAATAAGAAGATAAATCAGCAGTTCCTCTGTCAATAAAACCTGCACTATTGATTTTTGAGTATCGTGCATCAAAAGAAAAATCGTTTTTCATTTTTCCTGTTCCGGCTCCGACTGTTGTCCGCAGGGTGTTGAATGAACCTGCAGATTGTATTAATTCAAAATAGGATTTGTCCTGCAACATATTGGTCTGCAGGTTGATGGTTGCACCAAAGGCACCTGCTCCATTTCCCGAAGTACCGATACCACGCTGGATCTGAATGCTCTGAGACGATGATGCAATATCCGGGATATCTACCCAGAATACGTTCTGGCTTTCGCTGTCATTGTAGGGGATGCCGTTAATCGTCACATTTATTCGCGTGGCATCGGAACCGCGAATCCGGATACCTGTATACCCAATTCCCGTACCTGCATCACTTGTGCTTACGGCTGACGGGGTAAGTTGTAAAACAAATGGCATATCCTGTCCGAAATTCTGTTTTCGTATTACAGGCTTCTCAAGCGCAGTGAAGGTCATAGGAATTTTTTCCTGAGCGCGTGTTGCACGCACCACAACGGCCTCTGTAAGAATAGCGGAGGGGACAAGTTCAATGGTCAGAAAGGTATTCCTCTTCAGATCAACTTCGGTAAGCGAAGTTTCGTAACCTACATAGCGCGCTTCCAGTGTGATTACTTTTTTAGAGTCCCCCGGGATTTGCACAGAAAATCTTCCTTCTTCATCACTGACCGCATTTACTTCAGAGTCTTTGATGATCAGAGTTGCACGCGGAAGTATTTCACCCGTATGCGCATCGCGTATCAGACCATTGACACGGGTTTGAGCATTAGCAAACAGGGAAATAAAAATTAATAACAGAAAAAATAACCTGCGCATGATTCGCATTTTTATTTCAGCAGGGCAGGGGTCCTGCTGTAGTTCGTTCCGCAGCAGCGGAACTGCCTCCCTTCGGCCGCATTACCGGCATCAGGTTCGTAGGGTATAATCTCAGCCCGAAATTTTAAGGCACCCCTGTAATGCTGCAAAGATAAAAACGGGAGCTAACTGTCAGCCCCTCCCGATAAAAGAAATCTGAAAGAAGTCCTGAATAAGATATTGTAAAGGATGAATCGTTTATTGAGCAACAGGAATTGAAAGAGAGACTTTATCCCATTTAATCAAAACGAATAACGCATCTGATTTGCCGGCTTCAATGGTCAGCTGCTCTGTCGGGCTTTCAGCAATGACGGCAGGGATGGAAATTTTTACGACATCCTTTGAATAATCAGGCTCAGCATAACCCCACGCGCTGATTTCTGAATTCAGCACAATCGTAAACTCTTTTTCTCCCGGAAATGCATACATCCTGTATTTCCCTTTGCTTACAGGTTGCCCTGCGAAAAACACGTCCTGCGAAAACTCAATGCTGGTTGGTTCATTTGCTCCCAGTCTCCAGTATTTGTCATAGGGAAGTAATGCACCACTGCCTTCCGGCCCGAAAATCATTCTTCCTCTTACCGAGGGGCGGCTGTATTTTACTGTAACGGTAAGGTCTCCGTCAGTAAAGGAAGTCGTTCCGACCGGACTCATAGAACGGTTTCTGGAGCTCATCCAGAAGAATCCGATGATCAGAATCACCAGAATGACGCCGACAGATAACAAGATTTTTTTACTCATAAACGGGTTTTAAAATTATCAGACCGCATTATACGTCTTATTCCTCACCCAGGATTCAATTACTGCGGGAAAATGCTGATGTTCCAGGACATGAACTTTTGCAGCAATTGCTTCTTGGTCGTCATCAGCGGTTACACTTACGGACTTTTGAAACAGAATCCGGCCTTCGTCATATTTTTCATTTACTTCGTGAATCGTGATGCCGGTTTCGGATGCTCCTGAAGTTTTAACGGCCTGATGCACTTTCATTCCGTACATCCCCCGGCCACCAAAGGCTGGTAAAAGTGAGGGGTGGATATTAATAATCTTTCCGGGGTATTCTGCCAGCAGGTCCGGTGGGATAAGCCAAAGAAACCCTGCAAGAACAACATGGGTTACTCTGTTTTTTCTGAGTTCAGCCAGAACCGTTCCATCGCTGAATTGTCCGCGGTCAAAGACAAAAGTTCTAATTCCATAATTTTCTGCTCGTATAAGGGCATACGCCTTTGCATTGTTGCTGAGCAGAACTACGGGATGAATACTCTGATGATTATTAAAGTGCCGGAAAATCTGTTCGGCATTTGTTCCGCTTCCTGAGGCAAATATGGCCAGCCTGTATTGCGGATCCATCAGTCAATCCTGTCAAATCCGGTGTACGGGATAAGCACAGCTGGGATTTTAATATGATCCTCAGCCTGATTGTTTTCCAGAATTGCGGCAAGGATTCTTGGTAAAGCAAGTGCACTGCCATTCAGTGTGTGCAACAATTCTGTTTTTCCTTCAGCGTTTTTATAACGAAGCTTTAATCTGTTGGCCTGGTAGGTTTCAAAATTGGATACAGAGCTTACCTCCAGCCACATTTGCTGAGCAGCTGAATAAACTTCCATGTCATAAGTGGTAGCTGAGTTGAAACCCATGTCCCCGCCGCAGAGCAAGAGTTTGCGATAAGGAAGTTCAAGCTTTTCCAGCAGGCTCTGCACGTAAAGACACATTTCTTCAAGCGTCTGATAAGATTCGGAAGGCTTACGGATCTGAACAATCTCTACCTTATCAAACTGGTGCAGGCGGTTCAGTCCGCGTACGTGGGCGCCCCAGCTTCCTGCTTCACGACGAAAACATGGGGTATATCCTGCATTTTTAACAGGAAGATCTTTGTCAGAAAGAATCATGTCTCTGTACAGGTTGGTAACGGGAACCTCTGCTGTGGGAATCAGAAACAGATTGTCTGCAGTAATATGGTACATCTGTCCTTCTTTATCGGGAAGCTGTCCTGTGCCATAGCCACTTGCTTCATTGATAACAATTGGCGGCTGGATTTCTTTATATCCTGCACCAGCAGCCTGATCAAGAAAAAAATTGATCAGTGCCCGCTGGATCTTCGCACCCTTTCCTTTGTAAACCGGGAAACCTGCGCCTGCGATTTTAGTACCCAGCTCGAAATCAATGATGTCAAATTTCCGGATGAGCTCCCAGTGCGGAAGGGCTGATGCCGGCAATACCTGTGGAGCTCCGTGCTCATGAACAATTAAATTATCTTTTGCCCCGCCGCCGGCAGGAACTTTTTCGTGTGGAACATTAGGTATGGCGTAAAGGGCTTTGGTCATTGCTTCAGTAGCCCGCGCCATAGTTTCCTCCAATGTTTTTATTTCTTCTTTATCACCGCCGGCTTCTTCCCGCAGCCTTGTTGCCTCCTCCTTTTTACCAGCCTTCATTAACTCACCGATGGTTCTTGCAGAAGCATTGGATCTGGCCTTAAGATCGTCAAGATTTTTTTGTGCCTCTTTTCTTGTGTCATCCTGACGAAGTACGGCATCAATGAGTTCATCAGCATTGCGGATGCCGCGCTTTTCCAGCCCTGTGACAACGCGTTGTCTTTCCTCACGAAGGATATTGATCTGAAGCATAAAGTATTCGGTTGCGCGAAATTAATCCAACCGGCTATTTTTTTGTGTGGAATTTGATAATAATCAATTTTGACATATAATTGCAGAGTCTTTCGGCCCCGATCCGACAAAACATACCCCTCCTTAAGTTTTATCAAGTCCTATTTCCACCCAAGGTATTAAGCTCTTGTTCTGCCCTAAAGGCCGATTTCTGATACGCACAACCCAATTCTCTAATACATGTACACAAAGGATGAACTAACCGGAAAGTTGTTGTCTGAACTCCGCGAACTCGCTGAAAGTATTGGTATAAAAAATGAAAAAAAACTCGCCAAGTCGGAACTGATTCCAAAAATTATTGAGTCTTCCGGAAAGTCGAAAGGCAAGTCTGCAGACACAGATAAAAAGATACGGCCCCGCCGTCGTGAAAATGCTGTGACCGAGGTTGCAACTGAGGATTCGGCTCCGCGTTTCGGGGAGGAAAATTCTGCCCCCGTTCATCAGGAAGAAAAGCCCATCCCTGCTGCCGAACCGGCCGCTCCGACATTGGCCCCCGCTCCACAGACAGAGCAGGCCCCTCAGCCTGTTGCAGGAGAACAACGCCCTCCCTTCCGCCCGCAGCATCAGCACCATTCTCAGCATCAGCACAATCCCTTACGCGATCAGCTCATCCGTGAATTTGAAGGCGTCGTAACAAATGAAGGAGTGCTTGAAATTATGCAGGATGGTTATGGTTTCCTGCGTTCATCAGATTATAACTACCTGGCAAGCCCGGATGACATTTATGTTTCTCCGCAACAGATAAAAAGTCTTGGTCTGAAGGTCGGCGATACCGTGAGAGGACAAATTCGCCCGCCAAAAGAAGGCGAAAAATATTTTGCCCTTCAGAAAATTGAATCCATTAATGGTAAAACCACAGATGAGATCAGAGACCGCGTTGCATTTGAATACCTCACTCCGCTTTTCCCGAATGAAAAGCTGAAGCTGAGCACCACGCATGACAATCTCTCCACAAGAATTTTGGATCTTTTCTCTCCTATAGGCAAAGGCCAGAGAGGAATGATTGTAGCCCAGCCAAAAACAGGTAAAACGGTTTTACTGAAAAACATTGCAAACGCAATTGCCGAGAATCACCCTGAGGTTTATCTGATTGTCCTGCTCATTGACGAGCGGCCTGAAGAAGTTACCGACATGGCCAGAAGCGTGAAAGCGGAAGTGATTGCCTCCACTTTTGACGAACAGGCCGAGCGCCATGTGAAAGTTTCCTCAATTGTTCTTGAAAAAGCCAAGCGCTTAACCGAGTCAGGTCACGATGTTGTGATTTTGCTCGATTCCATCACCCGACTGGCCCGTGCATACAATACAGTTGTCCCGTCATCCGGTAAGATTTTGTCAGGTGGTGTGGATGCCAATGCACTGCACAAGCCAAAGAGATTTTTTGGTGCTGCCCGTAAAATTGAAAATGGCGGATCACTGACCATCATTGCGACAGCTTTGATTGACACCGGGTCGAAAATGGATGAGGTTATCTTTGAAGAATTTAAAGGTACCGGTAATATGGAGTTGCAGCTTGACCGGAAACTTTCCAACCGCCGAGTCTACCCTGCCATTGATGTGCCGGCATCCGGAACACGCCGTGAAGATTTGTTAATGAAGGAAGAAGAACTACAGCGTGTATGGATTCTCAGGAAATTTATGTCGGATATGAACTCGGTTGAAGCAATGGAATTCCTTCAGTCTAAAATGAAGGGTACAAGAAATAATGCTGAGTTCCTGATGTCTATGAACGGATAATATTTCCGTCTCAGACTTCCGTACCGTTTACATAATCCTGTAAATAGGAGAATTCATCCGTCAGCTTTCCGGCTTTGGCAATGGTGGCCCGTTCAATAATGCGGTCCACATCGCCTTCGAGCAAAGGCTTTAAAATCCTGTCAATCAGATCACGACCAAATTCTTCCGAGGCGCTGCGCGGTAATTCACACGGAAGGTTATCAATAGACATAACTGTTACGGACCCTGATCCTGAAAATCCCGGAGATTCCTTATCCGTTGAAGGGTCGTAATCGTAAACAGGATCTGCAATGCTGGTCGCGCGTATGGTACTTGGAACAGATCCCCTGATGTCGCAGGTGATATCAGCGATCACATCAGTTTTAAACCAGGGTTCAAGCATATCTTCCCTTGTAAAAAGAACAGGTGCATTAGGATTCCAGAAAGCTCCTGCCATCAGAATATCTGCATTTTTTAAAAACGTTCTGAAAACCGACTCGTACCTCTCAGGAAAGTTGTGAAATTCATGCCTGTTGAAATGTCCGCCTTCAATTCTGCGGTGATAATTACCACTGTTGAGTTGAACATATACAGGCTCTGAAAATAATTTATTCACAAAATCTTCCGGACTCACTTTTCGGATTCCTGCCGAGTCCAGTGTCTCCATAGCACCACGTGCTACCCGGCCTGATCCTGTCAGAATAATTTTAATGGGAGGGAGGCTGACTTTTCTAAGTTCAAGTTTCAGGTCATTGATATCAAAACATTCGAATGCCCTTCGGATTTTGAACTGATTTTGTTTAATCCCATAGGTCCACAGACCATTATAAGCACCTACGATACCCGCATATCTCCCAAATGCCACTAACCTGTTGCCAAGCGGATCCCGCAATGTTTCGTAGTCAATAAGCCTGATATTTTTTGCCAGAATGGCCCTGAGCAGCTTCCTGTTATAGGGCTGCTTTTTAATGGTATGAGAAAAAAATAAGTAAGTCTTCCCGGGAATAAGCAGATCCACAGGGACCTCCTTGATACCCATCATGATATCGCAATCAGAAATATCTTCTCTGACCGGAATATCCAGTGCCGCATATTCTTTGTCTTTAAAACATCTGATGTCACTTTGCTGACAACAGACTTCAACCTCCGGAAAATCCTGAATAATCTCCTCAACCTGAAGCGGCGAAAAAGGAACGCGCTTATCAGGCGGAACTTTCCCTTCCCTGATAAGCGCGATCCTGATTTTTTTCATTTTTTGAACATTGTACGTGTGGAATTACTTCCAGGAAATTTTTGCTGAAGGATAGTAATCAATGCCCATTCTTTTCCATCTGGCGCCATGACTTCCAATGCGGCTGCTGTATCCTTCCCATCCCCGCTTTTCCGCGGTTGTCCAGCCTACTTCTGCTACTGCAGTGATTCGCGGGAACAACAGATATTCAATATCATCCATGGAGTCAATGGTTTCACTCCACAACGGTGCTTCGACGCCCAATATACTTTGAGGATCTACGCCTTCAACCTGTGTTGCCGGATCCCAGTTGTAGGAGACATCCGCTTCAATGTATGCGGCCCAGTGTAGCCCCAGTCGGGTAAGTGAATCATACTGCATGTCCAGATAAACTCTGGTAGAAGGTGACATAATAATCCGGGCTCCTTTTTCTGAAGCCATTCTTGCATAATCCGGATTTGTCCAATGTTGCACGATAACGTTATTGTCAATATTTCCCTGTGCTACTTCCTCCCATCCTATCATTATTTTCTTATTGGCCTTCGCAACTTCAGTGAACTTATTTACAAAATTCAGGTAGTCCGGCTTTTTGGTCACATGAGCTTCATCACCACCGACATGAAAATAAGGGCCGGGAGTGATTTCACTTAGCTCACGCACCACATCATTAATGAAACGGAATGTTGCCTCTTTTTCAAAACGAAGTGTGCTGAAACCTACCTCCATTCCGGTGTAAAGTGGAGTTGGCTGGGAATCTTTTACCAGAATCGGATTGGTTTTCGGACCTTCCGGGGTACCTTCAAAAGGCACCATGGTTCCGCCATTCAGCTCACCATAAGAAGCCAGTGCAGAGTTTATATGGCCGGGCATATCAATTTCCGGAATGATTGTAATAAATCTTTCAGCAGCATAAGCTACAAGCTCCTTATATTCTTCCTGAGTATAGTAGCCACCTTTGTCTCCCCCTACCTCAGTGCTTCCGCCATGAACTGCAAGATTGGGCCATGATTTAATTTCAATTCTCCATCCCTGATCATCTGAAAGGTGAAGATGAAGTCTGTTCATCTTATACATGGCAATGAGATCAATGTATCGCTTCACATTTTCTTTGGTGAAGAAGTGTCGTGCCACATCCAGCATGGAACCACGCCATCCGTAAGATGGTTTATCGGTTATTTCACCTGTCGCCACTTCCCAAACAGCATTCTGCACTTCAGCAGATTCTATCGCTTCCGGAAGCATTTGCCTCAATGTCTGAATGCCGTAAAATACTCCGGCAGGGTTTCCTGCGGTGATTTTTATCTGTTCAGATGAAATAACAAGCTGGTATCCTTCTTCTCCCAGATCCTTGTTTTCTGACAGAGCAAGAAGAATAGTTGCCTCTGAAGGACTTGACGCATCAGCTAACTCAAATCCGGTTGAAGGCTGAAGAAGGCCTCTGAGATACTTTGCAGTCCCATCCAGCTCCCCGTTGGGTGCTTCAGTTCCTATGCTAGCATCTTTTGTCAGAAAAAATGCGCCGCCGTCAGCCGCAGCCGATACGGGAGCAGGAACAATGTTGCTGAATGCCAGTGTGGCTTCGGGGCTTGCGCCTTTTTTACATCCTGCCAGCATGGACATCAGGCAAATCCCGGCAAGAAAAATTTTTATAGGGTTTTTCATAGTGATTGGATTTATTCCGTTGAAAGAAAAAGCAATTTAGTGATTTTGAGACCGCCGACGCGCCTCCTAAAATTTCAGAAAAGCATAGCCCTTCATTTGCATGGTGGTTACGGTTGTCAGCATGGACAAGGCTACGGCCATTTCAGGGGCCAGCGTTTCACGCGGAATTTTTCTTGCAAAAAGCGACTGCCCGCAGATATATAATTCCACACCGGAGTTTTTCAACTCCGCCAGCAAACCGAGGTTTGGATTATCTGTGTTATACTTTTTTCTGTATGCTTCATTGTTCATGACTGCATAGGCAGCTTCGCCATGGACAGCGGCAACAACCTTGATCTGTTCTTTCGGAATTCCTGCCTGAGCATGGAGGTTCATCAGCCTTGCCAGATTATTAATCGCGAAATTCACCTCCTCAGGCTTCTCCGACCCTGTGGCTACCTCCACGACAATTTTATACTCCATCTTTGTGTCGGGTACCGGAGCGGCCTGTTCAACAGGAAAAATACCGCCGTAATTTGACACCAGTGGAAATTGTCTCTCCTGACTGAATGATTTAAAACAAACCGGAATAAGGATGATGCAGGCAAGCAGCTTCATAAAATTGTTCGTCTGAAATTTTGCTAAAGTTACATCCCTGACCGGGATAGTTATTCCGGAATGAAAGAGTAAAACACGAGTATTGAAAAATTTTTTAGTCTCAGCAGGCGGGCAAATCCGGATCAACCTCAGCCCGCCAGCGGTTTAATCCGCCTTTAACACTTAGCAGATTATTAAAACCCAGATCCTGCAACTTTTTAAGTGCAGCCATACTTCTACCTCCACTCCGGCATATTAGCAGGACCATGGCACGCCGTGGAATACGGTAAGCCTGATCAGTGATCGAATTCAATGGAATATTCGTGCCGCCGGCATTGGCCATCTCAAACTCCAAGGGCTCACGGACATCAATGATTACAGCAGTATTTTTTTTAAGCATCGCCAGTGCCTGCACGGGTGTTACCTCATGCGTATTCAACGCTCCTCCAAAAGAATCACAGAAAGCTTCGTAATCGATAAGGTGTTTGATTGCCGGTCTTTCAGAATCCGGCTTAATATTTATGATTCTTAGGGTGCTGTCAAAACCATCATATATCAGGAGGCGGTTGAAAAGGTTTTTACCTATATCAGTCACGACTTTAAGGGCCTCAGTTGCCATCATAGAGCCAATGACGCCTGCAAGAGCACCAAGAACACCTCCCGTATTACAGGCTGGTACCATTTCAGGATCCGGGGGTACGGGATAGAGATCTCTGTAGCAGGAAGACCTTTTGCCATCTGGAAGCAACATATTGAAAACTGCAACCTGTCCCTCAAAACGATAGATTGCCCCATACACAAACGGCTTCCCCAGAATCTCACACGCATCGTTTACCAGATATCTGGTCGGCAGATTATCTGATCCGTCAACAATCAGGTCATAACCTTCGATTATTTCAAGCGCATTTTTTGATGACAGATATTGACGATGAAGATTGATTCTGATATCAGGATTTAATTTTTGCAGCTTTCTTACTGCAACATCACCTTTCAACTCGCCGGTTTCCTGATCCTCATACAATACCTGCCGGTGCAGATTACTGCGGGCAACACGATCAAATTCCACAATTCCGATGGTGCCAACGCCGGCAGCTGCCAGATACAACAAAACAGGCGATCCGAGTCCACCTGCCCCTATAACAAGTATGCGTGCGGCGGATAGTTTCTCCTGCCCCTCCTCCCCGAGTCCGGGGAGCAGAATCTGACGATCATACCGTTCTTTCTGGTTCTCAGTCAGCATTCTTGATCATTTTCACACACAAAAGTAGGAAAGGCACAGCCACTCTTTATTTATGTGGTCAATTAATCGCTGATGTTTATCTTGACCCCAAATTTTAGATATGGAATCGTTTCTGGGATTTTTTGAAGCCATGCCGGTATGGCAGAGGGCACTCTGGGTTTTTATTTGTCTGGCAGTTTGCTGGATACTAGAGGGCAACTACCCCTTGTTCCGTTTTGGTAATAACAGGTGGAACCATGCCAGGGTAAACCTGATTTTTCTCACCACGACCATGATCATAAACGGAATTTTCGGAGCGGCAACGGTAGGCGTTTTCGGATGGATAGTGTCAAATCAGTTCGGATTGATCTATTTGATTGACCTTCCGCTTTGGGCAGAATTACTGATTTGCATCTTACTTTTTGAATTGATTGCTCAATATGTTGTGCATTATCTGCTGCACCGTGTTAAATGGATGTGGAAATTTCATATGATACACCACAGCGACACTCATCTGGATGCAACTTCAGGAACGCGTCATCATCCCGGGGACTTCATCATGCGTGAAGTATTTGCCCTTGGCGCCGTGGTGATTACAGGTGCACCTGCAGCGTTTTACTTTTTTTACAGAATTTGTACGGTGTTCTTCACCTACTTCACTCATGCCAACATCCGGCTTCCGATATGGATGGACAAAGCACTGAGTATCGTATTCATCACCCCGAATATGCACAAGTTCCACCACCACTTTGAACGGCCATGGACGGACAGCAATTATGGTAATATCTTTTCTGTGTGGGACCGGTTGTTCGGAACATTCATATACGACGATCCGTCAAAAATTACTTACGGACTGGACGTTCTTGACCCATCAAAAGATGAACAGGTCAGCTATCAGCTGAATATTCCTTTTGATCCTAACATTAAAACCGATTATTAGTAATCAGGCAGGCTTGATTTTAATAATACCCAGCCAGTTAAAAAGTTTTATAAAAACATAGGTCGGGTCAAATTCATGCCATCTTATTCCACCAAAATTCGGGCGACTTCCGTTTTTATGATGATTGTTGTGGTAGCTCTCGCCCATCATAAGAAAATCGACAGGAAGAAAGTTTCTTGAAGTATCGCCTACTTCAAAGTTCCTGTATCCGTACTTGTGTGCAAACCAATTAATGATTGCACCATGTATGGGGCTCAATAAAAACTGAATAGGCAGGAACAACCACAGCCACCACTCTGTAGCATACAGCCAGTAAACTCCGAAGTAGAGTGCGCCCCAGAAAACCCGTGAATACCAGGAGCGAGCAAACTTGTCAAATGCATCCCATTTGGGAACACCACGCACAAAGCGGTCCTCTGCCTGAACCTTACCATTGGCGATGTCAGAATAGATGGTCTTGGTTTTCCACATCATACTGAAAATACTGTCATCGTATTTCGGTGAATGCGGGTCATCCTCAGTATCAGCAAATGCATGGTGCATCCTGTGCATAACCCCGTAACCAAAAGGACTTAAATAATTGCTTCCCTGAAAAATCCAGGTAAGAACGAAAAAGATTTTTTCTGTTACAGGGCCCATGGTAAAGGAACCATGAGAAGCATACCGATGCAGAAAAAATGTCTGAAAAAACAGTGACAGATACCAGTGTGCAATAAAAAATACCAGAATGACCACCATGTCGGTTAAATGTTTTAGGGTTTAATTCATCCCCAAGACTGACTAAACCGGAATTTGTGACAGAATCAGTAAATTATTTTTCGTGGCTTTTCTTCTGAAAAGAAGGCAAAGAGGACGTCAGGTGCGCAATTAATCCCGAGGTATTCCCTGACTGACAGGCAGTTTTAAAATTATCCAGCAAAGAAGCGGGTGCTGGAAGCTCTTTGAAAGTAATCCCGGGCATCTTAAGTTTCTTGCTGGCCCTCGAGAAAAGCTGCCTGCAGTAATCTGCTTTCTGATTAAAAAGCCCTGAAAGCTCTTCATAATCAACATCAAAGGCTGTTCTCAAAAGGTAAACCGCTCTCTCAAGGGGTCCAAGTTTTGAATGGAGCACATCAAAAGCTCCCTTAAGTTCCTGATCAATGTCAAAGGAGCTGAAATTTCCTTCCGAAATAAACCTCCAGAAACCTTTATAGCCCTCCTCAGGCAGGTCTGCCATTTTTGACGGCCGGTGCTTTTCTAAAAAAGAGAAACAGTTGTTTGTGACAGATTTAATCAAGTAGGCCTTTGTATTGCTTATTTTCTGCTGATTTGTTTCCATCCAGCGGACAAATGTCTCATGTACAACATCTTCTGCATCAGCCTTACATCTGAGTAACCGGAAGGCAATCTCTTCCAGCATAGGCCTGTAAGTCATTATTACTGAAGCTTGTGTCATTTAACTTAACAAATCAACCTGCAAGTTACCCCTCCCGCAGTTTATAATCTAATTTAAGGGTATTTAGTTCATTTTCCTGTTTAGCTCCGCGGCCTTGTATAATTGCCCTGACTCATTAAATTTGCAGCCTGTTTCAAAAAAACGAAGCAATAAGCGGGAGTAGCTCAGTTGGTAGAGCATCACCTTGCCAAGGTGAGGGTCGCGAGTTCGAGTCTCGTTTCCCGCTCAAAAGGAAAATCTTAAAAAGTGTGGGTCCACCCGCACTTTTTTCTTTTCCCTGAATTTTTGCCCGGGTGGTGGAACTGGTAGACACGCAGGACTTAAAATCCTGTGGATAGTAATATCTGTACGGGTTCGATTCCCGTCCCGGGTACAAGTGTGTTTTTAATTAAGGCCCATTTGTTTTGCACGCCTTTGTTACGCTAAAGTCCGGATGAGAATTTCAGCCGGGAATTTCAGAAAATCTAGATACCGGCTGAATGCAAACTGAATCAGATAATACAGCTTTGGCTTATAAATAAATCCATCAAAACGCAGCCGTATTCTGCGGACCCGCGCCTCTACCGTATCAATTGAAAGATCTTCGTCGCTGACAGTTGTAAAGGCTGTCTTGTTCTGAAGTCTGAACCGGATGTTAAGTTCTCATTAAGATTGAGGCCTAACCCTAAAAGGAGCCTTTTTCAGGCTGAATAATCAAAAGCTATCTTTGTCGCTAAATGAATCAGATGCGCAACTTCATAATTATAATGGCTGTTTTTGTGCTTGCAGCCTGCTCTTCAGAGAAACCTGCCGACTTGATTATTTCAGGAGGCAAAATTTACACTTCCAACCCCGAAAATCCTGAGGTTGAGGCCGTTGTTGTCTCCTCAGATACCATAAGGTTCGCGGGAAGTAAATCAGAGGCTATGAAGTATAAAGGATCGTCAACCCGACTTCTTGATCTTGATGGAAAAATCATGACGCCGGGATTCATAGAAGGCCATGGTCACATTATGGGACTTGGCTATAACGAAATGAATCTCGACCTCATGGGCCTGCGGAGTTTTGATTCAATAGTTGAAAAAGTTAAGACGGCGGTATCGCAGGCAAAACCCGGTGAATGGATTGTTGGCCGGGGCTGGCATCAGGATAAGTGGGATGTGAAGCCAGATCGAATGATAAAAGGATTTCCAACGCATGACCTTATTTCGGCTGCCGCCCCTGATAATCCGGTTGTTCTCGAGCATGCAAGCGGGCACAACATACTTGTTAACCGAAAGGCAATGCAACTTGCAGGCATCAGCGCCACGGGAAGAGAAAAAATTGAGATTCCCGTTGGGGGTGAAATAATCAGAGATGAGCTCGGAAATCCTACCGGACTCTTCAATGAGACAGCTGCCGACCTCATTGCAGCTAAAATGCCCCCGCAATCCGAAGATTCTGATCGAAAGGCACTGGAGCTCGCCATTGCAGCCTGTAACAGGAACGGAATCACAGGATTCCATTCAGCAGGTGAAAATCAAAAAACAATTGACCTGATAGAAAAAACAATCGGTGATCATAATCCCGGGCCGAGAATGTACATCATGCTTACCGGTACAGACCAGCAGTTACTTAACCGGTATTATGCATCCGGCCCCCGTATTAATAAATGGGTAACGGTACGATCCATTAAACTTTATAGCGACGGAGCCCTCGGCTCAAGAGGTGCATGGTTGCTTCAACCTTATTCTGACCGGATGGATCATTATGGTCAGCCGAATATGATTATGGACTCAGTGCTCACGGTATCCCGACGCGCATTGAAAGCAGGCTTACAGGTGTGCACCCATGCAATTGGCGATCGTGCAAATCGTGAAGTTCTTGACAGGTATGAACAGGCCTTCAAGGAAAATTCAGAGGTAGCAAAAGACGCACGCTTCCGTATTGAACATGCTCAACACCTTCACCCGGATGATATCGGCCGATTTGCCGGACTTGGTGTAATACCTGCCATGCAGGCTATTCACCTCTCATCCGACAGACCGTGGGCCATCGACAGACTTGGTGAAAAACGAATAATCGATGGTGCTTATGTATGGAAAAAGCTTCTTGATTCAGGGGCAATCATTGTAAATGGCTCTGATGTTCCTGTAGAGCCAATCAATCCGATAGCGTCATTTTATGCAAGTGTGACACGCAAAACTCTTGCAGGTCAGCCGGCAAGCGGGTATGAGCCCGAGCAGGTTATGAGCAGAGAACAGGCGCTGCGTTCCTATACGATTGATGCAGCATACGGCGCATTTCAGGAAAAAATCAAAGGTTCCATTCAATCGGGGAAACTTGCGGATTTCACAATCTTTTCAAAAGATATCATGACCGCACCTGAAGAAGAGATTTTAAAAACCGAAGTGGTCATGACCATTATAGGAGGCAAAGTAGTTTTTGAAAAAAAATAGCGATGCAGAAAAAAAGAATTCATCCGGCAGGACCGGAATTTTCCCGAATCATAACAGGTGTATGGAGGTGGGAAAATCTTTCAGAATCCGGGACTCAGCGAATGATTGAGACTTCACTGGATCTTGGTATGACAACCTTTGATCACGCCGATATCTACGGGGATCATACAATTGAAGAAAAATTCGGAAAGATTCTGCTCAGTCAGCCAAACCTCAGAAGCAAAATGGAGCTTGTCAGCAAGTGCGGAATAAAATTTCCGTCTGCAAACCGGCCGGCAAACAAGTCCCACATTTATGATACCTCTGCCCGCCATATAATATGGTCAGCCGAAAACTCACTGAGGCTTTTGAACACGGACTATCTGGATCTTCTTCTGATTCACCGACCTGATCCGCTATCTGACCCAAATGAAATTGCCGAGGCATTTGAAAAACTCAGGAAGGAAGGCAAAGTCCTGCACTTTGGGGTTTCAAATTTTTCAGGACCACAGTTCCGGATGCTGCAGAAGTTTGTAGCCACACCACTTGTTACCAATCAGATTGAGCTTTCTGTTAAATGCACTGAGCCGTTTTTTAATGGTGATGTGGATGTAATGATGGAATTCAAGTCCTCCCCAATGGCCTGGTCGCCAATGGAATGCGGAAAATTATTTGATGAAAAAGCCGAATTCAGCAGCCTGGCATCAGCCAGTGATATGACTCTTTCTCAGCTGGCACTTTCATGGCTGCTGCTCCACCCCTCCGGTATTTTTCCTGTTGTAGGTACAACTAAAACAGAACGGCTCAGAGAAATGGCAGCCGTCATGCAAAAAACTGAAATGGATAAGGATACCTGGTTTGCTGTGCTCAAGGCCTCCAGAGGATATGACATTCCGTAACATGCATATCCTGACCTTTACCCTACATTCGTGACTGAAATGTCTTCTTCCTCCTATATACATGGAATTAACCCGAATGAACAACAGCGGTTATTCATCCTTAACGAGATCCTTAATCAGCGGTGTATTGAAAAAATCACAATCAATTCCGGTGATCGTGTTCTTGATGTAGGCAGTGGACTGGGGTTGATGACCGCATTATTTGCCGACCTTTCCGGACCTGAAGGTTATTGTCTGGGGATTGAAAGAAGTACAGAACAACTTCAGAAGTCAAACACACTGCTGCGAAAAGGACTATCGTTTCGTCAGGGAGATGCCTTTCGCCTTCCACTCACTGCGGATGAAGAAGAAAGCTTTGATCTTGTTCATGCAAGGTTCATTCTCGAACACCTTCCGCAGCCTCAAAAGGCAATACAGGAGATGAAACGCGCACTCAGACCGGGCGGAAAAATTTTTCTGGCAGATGACGACCACCAGGCGATGATTCTTTTTCCGGAGCCTGAAGGATTTCAGCAACTCTGGACTGCTTATGTGGAATCCTATGTTGAGGTTGGCAATGATCCCTTTATTGGCAGAAAACTTCCAACTTTATTATTAAACGCAGGGTTTACAGATGTCAGAAATGATATGGTATTCTTTGGTGATGTGGCGGGCTCCCCTACTTTTGAAATCTTTATAAAAAATCTTTCTGATGTAATTTCAACCGCGCAGAGTTTAATGATGGAAAATAATCTGATATCTCAGACGGCCTATGATACAGCAATGGAGGCACTCATCACATGGGCAAAACTTCCCAATGCAACCGCGCTCTATCCGCTTTGTCTGGCAATAGCAAACAAACCTTTGATTTCGAAATGAAAAATTCTTTTTTCGCCATCCTTTTACTTTCAGCGTTAATCCTGATATCTGCTAAACCCAAACCATTCAGGAAACTTAGTGCCGAAGAAAAAGCAGCCATAAAAAAATATTCAAAGCTTTTTGACAGAAAGGACGGGATGTATCACATCCTGATCATGACCGATTTCGGCGATATGGTTGTCCGGCTCTTCAATGAAACGCCTTTGCACAGAGATAATTTTGTATCTAAAGTCAGATCCGGTTTTTACGATAGTCTCCTATTCCACCGTGTTATTAATAACTTTATGATTCAGGGCGGAGATCCTACGAGTAAAAAGGCTTTGAAGGGTCAGCCTGTAGGCAGTGGCAGTGCGCCCGGCGATCGTATTCCGGCAGAGCTCCGAACAGATAAGGGAATCCATCACAAGCGTGGCGCCCTTGCAGCTGCCAGAGATAACAACCCGCAGAAAGCCAGCAGCAATTGTCAGTTTTATATCGTTCAGCGAAAAGCCTGGCGGCCCGGACAACTGGACAGCATGGCTGTTGCGAGGGAACTGTCGTTGAATGAGGAACAGAAAAAAATCTACACCACCAAAGGCGGAACACCTCACCTGGATGGTGGATATACCGTTTTCGGGGAACTTGAAGCAGGCGAAGAAGTGCTTGATAAAATTGCAGCTTCCAAAACAGACCGCAGTGCCAGGCCGGAAGCAGATATCCGCATGAGAATGTTTTTACTCAACGAAATCACTTCAGCAAAGAAGTAGTGCAGACTATCCGTGATTATTAAGATCACTCTTGTTCCATTCACACCAAGACAGCATTTTTGATCCCGTATGCCCAAATCACCTTCAAGCCGGAAAATTCAGGACCCTTCCGGACATGAGTTTATTGAGATCATTGGTGCCAGGGAGCATAACCTCAAAAACATAAGCGTTTCAATTCCAAGAAACAGCCTGGTTGTAATTACAGGGATTAGCGGAAGCGGAAAATCATCTCTTGCGTTTGATACCATTTATGCTGAAGGTCAGAGGCGTTACATGGAAAGTTTCTCCGCGTACGCCCGAAGCTTTATCGGAAATCTTGAAAGGCCTGACGTTGATAAAATCAATGGACTCAGCCCTGTTATCTCCATCGAGCAAAAAACCACCTCGCGTAATCCGAGATCAACAGTAGGAACCGTTACAGAGATATATGACTTCATGCGACTGCTTTATGCACGCGCGTCGGAAGCCTTCTCCTGGCAAACAGGTGAGAAAATGATCCGTCAGTCAGAGGACCAGATCATTGATGCGATCCTCCGAAACATGAAGGGCAAAAAACTGATCCTGCTGGCTCCTGTTGTAAAAGGAAGAAAGGGTCATTACCGCGAACTGTTTGTACAAATCCGCAAAAGTGGATATTCTAAAGTGCGTGTGGACGGAGAGATTTTTGACATAGCACCTAAAATGCAAGTTGACCGTTTCAAAGTCCATGATATAGAAATCGTCATTGACCGCATTGTCGCTGATGAAAATGATCGCTTCAGAATTGCAAAGTCAGTGAACCTGGCACTAAAGGAGGGAAAGGGAATTATAATGGTTGCAGAGGAATCAGGGGCCGTGCATCATTATTCCCGTTTTCTGATGGATCCCAAATCAGGTCTGAGTTACGATGAGCCGGCTCCCAATACCTTTTCATTTAATTCACCATATGGCGCATGTCCGGAGTGCGACGGGCTTGGAGTGATTGAAGAAATCACGGAAGATTCAGTCATTCCTGATCGTCGAAAAAGTATTGCATCAGGCGGAATATTACCTCTTGGCGCGTATCGCGACATATGGATTTTTAAAAAGATAGAGGCTATTCTGAAACGTTATAAAGTTTCCCTTTCAACACCAATTTCTGATATCCCCGCAGATGTGCTTGGCATTCTTCTGTACGGCGATGAGCAGACGGTGGCCGTCCCTTCTGTGAAATATCCCGGAACAGAATGGAACACGAAATTTGAAGGCATCATCGCTTTTCTCAGTAAAATGAAAGAGGAGGAAACAGAGGCTGTCAGAAAATGGCTCGAAGAATTCCTGATTGTAAGAACCTGCCCCTCCTGCGTAGGTGCAAGACTTAAAAAAGAATCACTTCATTTCAGAATTGACGGTAAAAATATCGCTGAGCTTGCTGAATCTGACATCAAATCCCTTGCGGAATGGTTCAAGAATCTAGAAGACCGTATCAGCGAAAAGCAGCGTGTTATTGCAACAGAAGTATTAAAAGAAATCCGCAAGCGTATTGGGTTCCTACTGGATGTAGGGCTTAATTATCTTCAGCTTAACAGGCCTTTGAAAACTTTGAGTGGCGGAGAAGCTCAGCGCATCCGCCTTGCTACTCAGATCGGAACACAGCTGGTCGGAGTTCTGTACATTCTGGATGAGCCAAGCATTGGCCTGCATGCAAGAGATAACGAAAAACTTATTCGGGCATTAAAAAATCTTCGTGACCTTGGTAATACCGTTATCGTCGTGGAACATGATGAGGATATGATGAAGGCCGCCGATTATATTATCGATATCGGACCCGGAGCCGGAAGGCATGGAGGCACAATTGTAGCTCAGGGTCGCCCTGAGGATTTCCTCAAAGGCAAATGCGTTACCGCAGACTACATCACCGGCCGCAGAAAAATTCAAATGCCGGAATCAAGAAGAATAGGATCCGGAAATCTGCTGACAATCAAAGGCGCCTCCGGAAATAACCTTAAAAATGTAACGGCCGATATTCCTCTCGGAACGCTTGTTTGTGTAACCGGTGTTTCAGGCAGTGGCAAGTCCACGCTGATCCATGAGACATTATTTCCGGTTTTAAATAAGAAGTTTCATCACTCCAGACAAGAGCCGCTGCCTGTCGAATCCGTTGAAGGGTTGCAGCATCTTGATAAGGTCATTGAGGTTGATCAGTCCCCTATTGGCAGAACTCCCCGCTCTAACCCCGCAACTTACACAGGGGTTTTTACAGAGATCAGAGACCTTTTCACCCAGCTTCCGGAAGCAAAAATCAGAGGCTATAAACCCGGCAGATTTTCTTTCAATGTAAAAGGAGGAAGATGTGAAACCTGCGAAGGCGCCGGTCTGCGGCTGATTGAAATGGAATTTCTTCCTGATGTGTATGTCCATTGTGAAACCTGTAAGGGCAAACGATATAATCGTGAGACGCTGGAAGTAAGGTTCAAAGGGAAATCTATTTCTGATGTACTTGATATGACAGTGGAGGAGGCAGTAATTTTCTTTGAAAATCAACCGCGAATCCTTCGGAAAATTCAGACGCTGAATGAGGTTGGCCTGGGCTATATTTCACTCGGACAGCACGCTACCACCCTTTCCGGAGGGGAGGCACAGCGTGTGAAACTGGCCACCGAACTCTCACGCCGCGACACCGGTAAAACAATTTATATTCTGGATGAACCTACGACCGGTTTACACTTTCAGGATATTGACCACTTGCTGCAGGTTCTTCAAAAACTGACCGATAAAGGAAATACAGTGCTGGTGATTGAGCATAACCTGGATGTCATCAGGTCTGCAGACTGGATCATAGACATGGGGCCTGAGGGTGGCGATCAAGGAGGCAGCCTGGTTGCACAGGGCACACCCGAAACGGTGGCCAAATCACCCGGCGGTTACACCTCTTCCTTTCTCCGACTCGCACTTAGGGGTAGGTAATTCAATTACATTTGTATGTATGGTAAACAAGAACCGTCTGTACTGGACGCTTCAGATCACAGGCTGGACAGCTTATGCATTGCTTGAAATATTTACTGCGCTGATCCTGTCGGAAGACCAACGGATAAGTCTGCGCAGATTACTCTTCCTTTGTTTTGAGGCCTTTTGCTGTTTGTGGCTTACACATTTTTTCAGGCTTCTGATACACCGGTGGAACTGGATGAACATGGGATTCTCCAGAGTTATTCCCAGAACTATGGTCCTGGTGCTGATCATGAGCCTTACAATTTATTTTTTAAGGGTACCTGCAAGCATGATGCTTGGTTTTTTTAGTCCCGGTGTGGCTTTCTCGGCGGGGAATGTGGCAGGGCTTTCAGCAGTTTATATTGTTATATTTTTTGTCTGGAGCATTATTTACCTGGCCTATAATTATTTTGACAGGTATAACAACTCATTGAAATTGGAAGCCTCGCTCCGCGAGACAGAACTTAACAATCTTAAGTCTCAGCTTAACCCCCATTTTATTTTTAATGCACTCAACAGTATCCGCTCACTTGTGGATGAAAATCCTGCCAAATCAAAACAGGCCATTACGCAGCTTTCAGGACTTTTGAGAAGCTCGCTCTCTTCCGGCAAACGTGGGCTGACAAGCCTCTCTGAGGAAATAAAAATCGTACAGGATTATCTTGGACTTGAAACCATACGTTTTGAGGAAAGACTGAAAAGCGCACTTGAGATAGCACCGGAAACGATGGAGTGGCCTGTTCCTCCGCTGATGATTCAGACACTGGTGGAAAACGGGATAAAACACGGCATATCAAGATTAAAACAGGGCGGAATGATTCACGTCAAAACTTTTGTTCAAAACCATCGTTTACACATCCACATCCGAAATAGCGGGCAGCTTAACGCATCGGATCAGTCAGAAGCCCGGGGTCTTGGAATGGAAAACACTCAAAAGAGACTTTATTTGATTTATGGTACCCAGGCGTCGTTTAAAATATCAATGGAAAAGGAAAATATTGTGCTGACTGAGTTGGAAATACCGCTCATCAGGTAAAAGTGTACGTATTCGGAAAATTCAAAAAATAGAGAGCATCCATTTAAAGAAATTTGCTGTTATGAAAGCTTTGATTGTTGATGACGAGCGTCTGGCCAGAAAGGAACTGATGCGGTTGCTGGAGGAACATCCTTCAGTGGAGATTGTCGGGGAGGCTGCTAATGCGGATGAAGCCGAGAAACTTGTTGAAGAACTGAATCCTGATCTTTTATTCCTGGACATACAGATGCCGGGAAGAACGGGATTTGAATTACTCCAGTCACTGGAGTCTGCACCAATTGTCATTTTCACAACAGCCTATGACGAATTTGCAATTAAGGCTTTTGAAGTCAATGCTCTGGATTACCTCGTAAAACCAATTCAGTCGGAAAGACTGTCAGAGGCAGTCCGTAAAGCACTTGAAAAGGAGCGCGCGAAAAGCGGCCGGAATGATGGTAAGCTTGGGCTTCAGGACCAGGTATTTGTCAAAGACGGAGAGAAGTGCTGGTTTGTAAGCCTTTCAAACGTGAGAATGTTTGAGTCTGATGGTAATTATATTAAGGTCTTCTTTGACACCAACAGACCGATGATTCATAAATCATTAAATGCACTCGACGAAAAGCTGGATGAGCGCTCATTTTTCCGTGCGAGCAGAAAACACATCATTAACCTAAGCTGGGTCGAAGGAATTGAACCCTGGTTTAATGGTGGTTTGATGGTAAGACTGCGTGGCGGCGATAAGGTTGAAGTTAGTCGTCGTCAGGCAGCGAAGTTCAAGGATATGATGAGTCTCTGAGAAGACTTACCCGCAAAAAAGATCTCCTGTAATCTGGTCTGCAATCATTTTACCTTTTTTTGTCAGCTGCAATTGTCCTGAATGGATAACAGCAAACCCCTGCAGGCACAACCTGTCCAGATAGGTTTTGTGGATAATCGCAAGGTCATAGTTTAAATCCTTGGCAAGAAAATCAAGATTGCAGCCTTCCTGCAACCTTAAAGAGGTCATGAGATATTCATTGACCACATCCTTTTTGCTAAGATTTTCAGTGAATATCCTTGGGATTCCGGAATGAATGGAACTCATGTATATGTGATTGCTGGAGATATTTATGTGTCTGTTATCTCCGTCAAAGGAGTGTGCTCCGGGCCCGATTCCAAGGTATGGTATCCTTTTCCAGTAACTGCTGTTGTGCACAGACTCATATCCCGGGCGCGCAAAATTTGATATCTCATACTGATCATATCCATGCTCCGGCAGGTATTCCATCAGGTATTCAAATTCTGTGGCGTGATCTTCTTCAGATGCAGGCTTGAATTTTCCTGAAGCAGACCATTTACCAAATACAGTCTTCTCCTCTATTGTTAATCCATAAGCTGAAATGTGCTCCGGACAAAATGATACAAGCCTGTCCAGGTCTTCTTTCAGAATGGCAATGGTCCGCCCAGGAATACCGAATATGATATCTGCACTCAGATTTTTTATTCCGGCATTCCTCGCATTGACCAGCCCTGAAAGAGCCTGTTCGCCGGTATGACACCTGTTGAGAGATGCAAGAGTTTGATCATGAAAAGACTGAATTCCAATGCTCAGCCGGTTTATTCCGGACCCAATAAGACTCCGAACGTAGCCTGCTGAAAGATCTTCAGGGTTTGCCTCCAGCGTTATTTCCAGGTTAGTCACCAGCCTGAAATTTTTTAAAATTTCATTTATAATCCGGTCTATGTCCTCATTACTGAGGATGGAAGGAGTCCCCCCTCCGAAATAAACAGTTTGTATTTCTGCACCCCGGAGATAGTTTTTCCGCAGGCCTATTTCCTGGCATATCATTTCAGTCATTTCCGTCCTGTAACTCAGGTTCGTGGAGAAATGGAAATCACAATAGTGACAAGCCTTCAGACAAAAAGGAATATGAATATAAATTCCGGCCACTTTCAAAGTTAGACAAACACTGCTGCTTTGTAGATTTACACCGTAATTCTCTCATGCGTATAAATCTGCTTTTGTTTTACTTTCTTTTTCCGGCATTCTGCCATTTATCACTGGCGGCAGGGGCATTAAAAAAAATAGAACAGGATGTCTCCTCCCGGCTTGTGCCACAGGTACTGAACGGTAAAGTTGATAACTCGGTTCTTTTTCTTCAACCCGCTGCCGGTGATGAGCATACCATATTCTTAGTTTCATCAGAAAAGCCTTTTTCAATTTATGCAGGGCCGCATTTAATTGCGGCGCGTGTCCGTTCTTTTCAGTGGAATGCAGACAGTCTGAATAAAACAACGAAAGGATCAAATCGTATCACTTTTTTCCGCCGGCACCTGGAGCCGATAAGACTCATTCAAATCAGTTTCTTGCCTGCAGATCCCCTGGATCCGATATTCAGGAAAAGGTCTGGCAGAATGAACTTTATAATCATCAGCGGCGCATTGTTACTCATGCTTTTTTCAGTTGCACTTTCCGGCTTCTCCGCCCCCGTCGGTGCACTGGCCGGAATTCTTAATATTTTCACTTTAACCATCAGGGAAGACCGGACAGACGAGGCCAGAATCAATTCCCCCTCTTCATTTTTTGGATTTGTTGTGATTACTCTTTTTGCATCCGTAATGCTGACCATCCTCAGAGAGACGGATGATGAAAGCACCGTTCATTACTTTGTGATTTGGGGAAGCAACCTTGTCATTTTGATTTTATTTTTCCTTCTGAAAGTGCTGCTGACAATCCTTTGGGCCTGGATCTTCAATCTGAAAGGTTCAGCGAATCATCAGGTAACAGGTTTTTTCAAAGCTGTTTTGCTCTTGTGTGCAGGGGCAGGCGCTCTGATGCTTCTGAATTTTTTTGCAGGTAATTTCCGGGAACCGGACTACTTCATCCTTAAATTTTTTATGCCACTGATTTTCATCGGATTTGGAGTGACTTTGTTTTTCAGACTAATGAAAATTTCAGCGGCAAGCCCTTTGCATTTATTTTCTTACCTTTGCATCTCGGAATTTATTCCATTGGTTTTATTGGTTTTCACGATTTAGGCAACGCCATCAACGACTATTGTCGCTATGTCAGAACCTGCAAACAGCAGATTACGGAAAGTAAAAAGCATCCTGATCACACAGGAGTCTCCTTCAGATTCCAACAATCCCTACATCAAGCTGGCGGATAAGTACAATATCAAAATTGATTTCCGTCCATTCATTCAGGTAGAACCCCTTGATCTTAAAGAATGGCGCAAACAAAAAGTTGATATTCTTCAGCATACAGCCGTTATCTTAACGAGCAGAAATGCAGTGGATCACTTCTTTCAGCTTTGTAAGGAATTAAAAATTGAAATGCCGCCCGATATGAAATATTTCTGTCTATCGGAACAGACGGCCAATTACCTCAACAAATACATCGTAATAAGGAAAAGAAAAATTTTCCATGGAAAAAAAACAACTTCAGAGTTCCTGGATTGTTTTAAAAAACACAAATCAGAAAAATTTCTATTTGCCTGTTCCGACATACGCAAAAACGATATTCCGGATCATCTGAAAGCAAACGGATTTCAGTTTACTGAGGCCGTCATTCACCGGACAGCACCGGCAGAGCTGTCTGATCTGAAAAATGTATTCTATGATGTCATAGCCTTTTTCAGTCCGATGGGTATTAATTCACTTTTTTCCAATTTCCCTGATTTCAAGCAGAATAATACAAGAATAGCGACCATCGGGCCCGCCACCCCCGCTGCCGCACGCGAGGCTGGCCTGATACTCGACATTGAGGCTCCGCTGCCGTCCATGACAAATGCTCTTGAGCTCTATGTAAAACAGGTGAACGGGATCAAATAATGCCTTAATATCGACTGTTGCTTTAAGTTTTAGTCCTTAAAGCTCTATCTTTATAACCTGTTCGGTACTTATGAGAAAATCAGGTGTCATATTTTTCTTTCTACTGTCGGTAAAGTTTGCTTTCAGTCAGCAGGACCCCCAGATTTCTCATTACATGTTCAACCCTGTATTTTTTAATCCGGCTTTCTCAGGATCAGAGGGTAATACCAGAATTACTGCCTTACACAGGACTCAGTGGCTGGGATATCAGCCAAGTTTTGAGGAGGGTGGAGCCCCTTCAACTCAGATTTTAACATTCAGTTCACCACTTCCCGGACTTAGCAGCGGAATCGGTGGTTATGTTTCAAATGACAGGCTGGGTCCTTTAAATAACCTCGAGGTGCAGGGCAATTATGCCTACTATAAGCGCATTGGATCAGGATTACTCAGTGCCGGAGTCAAAGCAGGGTTTTATTCTCAAACCATTGACTTTGCAAAATACAGAGCCATAAACCCGAATGACCCCCTTATTAATTCAAAAGGAAAAGTTTCTCAGGTTAAGCCTGACCTGGGCTTTGGTCTCAGATATAACACAGAAAAGTTTTATGCAGGAGTAAGTCTGAACCACGCCCTTCGCTCCACTTTTGACCTTGGACTAAACCAGCGATCTCAGTTACAGCCTACCATATATGTTACCGGAGGGTATTTCTATGAAGTAAACTTTGACCTCCGGCTTCAGTTAATGACTTTAATAAAGAGCGATTTTACTAAAACAGCTATTGATTTTGGAGGTATTGCTTACCTGCGGGATACTATGTGGGGCGGAATTTCGTTCAGAGAATCCGAGGCTGCCATTCTGATGTTTGGATACAGCCTCCTAAAAGATAAATCATTGAAAATCGGTTACTCACTTGACTACATCATTCAGGATCAGGCGGCAAAACAACCCACCTCCCATGAAATTATGTTGGCCTACGAGTTGCCTGTTTCCACAGCAGTTCAAAGAAAAATAGTCAGAACGCCACGGTACCGACATTAAGTTATATTTTGATATTTGTTTATTTTTAATCAATTTGGAGGTTACATTCGTCAAAATGTCTCATTTTTGAGTGTTTTTACTTTAGTGTAGTTATTTATAAAGAATTGACATCATTGAAATGTTTTATATGACTCCTCGGTTTTTTAATAATGTTTTAAAAGCGGGCGTTTTTAGCGGTTTTTCCGTGCTCCTTGCAGGTTGTGGTTTACTTGGAATCGGCGGTAAAGGGGGAGGATCAGATGTTCCCGGAGAGCTGTCGGGTGTTCCCGACCGGGCAGGATGGGTTATGACCATGCCTTATGGAATGGTGGCTATCCCTGCCGGAACGTTCCACATGGGGCAATCAGATGAAGATCCTGCTTCCACCCAGGTTAATTTCAACAAGCAGGTCACCATCGGGCCATTCTATATGGACGATACGGAAATCACAAACAATGAATACCGTCAGTTCACAAATTTCTTTCTGATTGATAACGGAACCATTGACGGATTCCCAACGGTTACTCCTGATGATTTTCGTGATCAGTATTATCCGGATTCTACTGTTTGGACAAAAGACTTTGCCCATCACATGGGAGATCCTGTTCAGGACTATTATTTCTGGCACCCCGGATACGATGATTATCCTGTGGTAGGTGTGGACTGGGATGCGGCAGTTTTTTTCTCTAAGTGGCGCACTGCCTACTGGAATGATTACCGTAAAACCATTGGTGAACCTCCGATGCCGGCCTTCCGCCTGCCATCAGAGGCTGAATGGGAATATGCCGCAAGGGGTGGCCGCGACATGGCAAAGTATCCATGGGGCAACCCTTATACCAGAAATTCAAAGGGCTGTATGCTCGCGAATTTCAAGCCGGGTCGTGGAAATTTCTTTGACGATGGTTTTGCCTATACCTCTCCGGTAATGGCATTCTTCCCGAATGATTATGGACTTTTTGACACATCAGGAAATGTCTCTGAGTGGTGCCTTGATGATTTCAATCCTGCCTCTGTTCCTACTGTCTGGGATCTTAACCCGCAGTATATAGATGAGAGGACCAACCCGCAAAGCGCCCGATATAACAACAAGATTGCCCCTAAAAAGGTGGTTCGCGGTGGATCGTGGAAAGATGTAGCCTATTACCTGGAAACTGGCACCCGTGCATACGAATTCAAGGATTCTGCCAGAGCCTACATTGGTTTCAGATGTGCTCTTACCCACCTGGGCCGCTCTTCCGGATATGAATTTGGTAAACCCTGACTAAAGACTTCAATTATTTTTAACCTCTTTGAAACTTAAACCTTAACTAAAATGGCAAAGAAAAAAGGCGGATTCATGCACCTGCTATACAAAACCATCATGCCGAAGATTTACGGTATCGGTGCGGCAGTAGTTATTGTTGGTGCGTTATTTAAAATCCTTCACCTGGCTGGTGCAAATGAAATGCTGATGGTTGGTCTACTTACAGAAGCTGCCATATTCTTCCTCAGTGCTTTTGAACCACCCGCAGCTGAACCGGATTGGTCTAAAGTTTATCCTGAACTTGCTGAAGACTTCGAAGGTCCTGTTACCCCTACAGCAAGCCGCATCAGCAATAAGCCCGCCGCCGGCGACTCACCTCTGCTCAAAATCGATGAGATGCTGAAATCAGCCAAGGTTGACCAGAATTTGCTGGATAATCTGGGCAAAGGCCTTACCAATCTGGCTACATCCGCTTCACAAATGAACAGTCTGGCAAGTGCAGCTGTTGCAACAAATGAATATGCTAAAAATGTTCAGTCAGCTTCAGCTAGCCTTCTTGAAATGAATAAATCTTACGGAACCGCCATGCAGGCAGTTTCGGCAATGGCCACCGCATCTAAGGATACCGGAGAGTACCACAAGCAAATGCAGGCCGTTACTAAAAATCTTCAGGCACTGAACTCTGTTTATGAAATGGAGCTTAAGGATGCCGATACTCATGTTAAAAACATGAATAAGTTCTATGATTCTCTCACTGGAGCGATGCAGGGACTTACTAAAGTCGGAGACAATACTGCCAAGTTTACTTCCGAGCTTACCAAACTGACAGACAACATTACTTCTTTGAATAATGTTTATGGCAGCATGCTCACAGCCATGAAAGGCAGCAAATAATTGAAGAAGGTTTGAACAGGTTAAGGTTTAAGTTTCCCTAACACACTAAAACAGTTAACTATGGCAGGCGGAAAAGAAACACCGAGGCAAAAAATGATTGGTATGATGTACCTGGTTCTGACAGCGCTACTTGCGCTTAATGTCAGCAACGCGGTACTTGAGAAGTTTGCAATCCTCAACACCACCTTGAATGAACTCAGGTACGAAGAGGATATAAATAATTTCAAAACAAATCAGTCTATTCAGCAGGCTACCAGTAAGTCCCCTAAGGTTCAGGATGCCAAAACAAGGGCACTTGAAGTCAGATCGCTTACCGCGCAGACGATACGAAAACTGGATAGCGTAAAAGAACTTCTTAAGACGGATCATAAGAATATTAAGATGCCGGATGATGAACTGGTACTGAATACCAACATCGCTGAAGAAAAAATGCTCAGCTCCACCAACCCCAAACTGGGTACGGATTTTGAGAAAGTACTTGTTGAGTATGTTTCAGGACTTGAGGGTATTTCCCGAATGAAATTCCATAAACTGAATAAGAAGGCAGAAGATTATGTTGAGTTCCGCAACAACGAGCATCATAAGGAAAAGGACTTTCTGCATTTTACGTTTGAAGGAACGCCTACTATGGCGGCCATTACAGTAATCAGCCAGCTTCAGACAGAGATACTTGAATACGAAGCCGTTGCACTTGATACGCTTGCTCAGATAGCAGATGCGGTAAACCTTAAGGCAGATACATTTGTTCCTATGGTTATCCCTGAATCCAATACTGTAGCCGCAGGTTCCAAGTACCGTGGAAAAATGTTTGTGGCTGCATCCTCTTCAGGTGTTATTCCTTCAATGAAAAGAAATGGCACACAGCTCGCTGTTGCAGATGATCCGAAGACCGGTATTAAAATGGGTACTGTTGAATTTACCGCTTCTGCTTCAAGTTATGGCCCCGGCGATATTTCCAAGCAGAGCTTCCTCGCTGAAATCACAATCAAAGACACCACCATTAAGATGCCAATCGAGTATTTCGTTGCAAAACCCGTTATCAGGGTAACCACAGGAAATGCTCCCACTCTTTATAAGCAGTGCGGAAATATGGTGAACATTGACGTGCCTTCACTTGGAACAAATTATAATCCTACATTCACTGCGAAAGGAGCGATTATTATTCCCGGCCCCAAGGCATCACAGCCTATTATCATTCCTAAGGAAAATAAGGTTGAAATCACTGTTTCAAGTGGTGGCGCTGTACTCGGAACGGAAAAATTTGATGTTAAGCCGATACCAAAACCACGCTATACAGCCAAGAACTCAACCGGAAAGGAAATCAACCTCAGAGCAGGTGAACTGATTCGCAATCTTTCAACCATTAGGGTTTCGGCTGAACCAGAGGAAAACTTTAAACAGGAGGTTCCAAAAGATGCGGTTTACAGAATCCGTAGTATGGAGGTTATCCTTGCCCGCGGGTCGTCACCGGTAAAACGCGAAACCTTTTCAAATGAAAGTGTGGACCTGAATGCATGGAGAAATCTGATGAAGCCCGGTGACAACCTCGTAATCGACATTAAATCTGTTACCCGCCGTACTTTTGAAGGTCAGGATGAAAAAGTTGACATCAAGGTAGAGATTATCCGTTTTGACGTAAAACAATAAACCTGGAACTGACGGAGCGATGACCATAGTATGAAAAATATTTTTTTGAACATGAAAACTCATTTTTTAGCGGTCCTTCTTGCCGGGTCTGCATTATTAGTGAATGGTCAGACTCCTGACTTGCCGCAGTATAACCCGAACTCAGTCAATCCTATTCCACGCTATGAGCAATTGTATCGCATCAGAGTGTGGAGGGAAATTGACCTTCGTGAAAAGCAAAATGAAGGTTTCTTCTCTAAAAATGGTGAGATCAGTAAACTTCTTGTAGAGGCGGTTAAATCCGGAGAAATCGGTCAGGTGTACGCCAATGACTCACTGACCACCCTGATGTCAAAATCAGATTTTTATCAGCTCCTTATCCAGTCTCAGGGAACAGTTTATCCTGCCTGGGACCCTACCATGAACTATATTACCCAGTCAGACATTGTTAGTTATAATGGAAAGAACTATGAGGCTCAGACTGATAACTTCGGAATGAACCCTGAGACATCCCCAAATGACTGGGCTGTAACTGCAGCTGGTCGCGCTTCCACTTATTTGTACAGCGACATGACCAAGATGAGAATTATGGAAGATGTGATCTTTGACAGACGAAGGTCCAGACTGTATTATGATGTTCAGGCTATTCAACTTGTTGTTCCAGGCAAATCCACTGCTACAGGCGTTGATAATGAACTTGGTTGGATCCGTTACAAAGATGCTGAGCGCGTATTCCGGAATCACCCCCGTGAGGCGGTTTGGTTCAATAGATATAATACAGCTGAAAATAAAAATTTTTCCGATGCTTTTGTGCTGAGGTTATTCCACCCGGTTATCTATAAGGTTGAAAATCCTGATGACTCCAGTATCAGTGATATTTATCGGGAGAACGGAAGACCATATAGGGAAGGTGTCTGGGCCCGTCAGTGGGAAGAGATTCGCCTTATGGAGAAAGAGCACAACCTCTGGGAATATTGATTTCTCAAAAACTTTAAAGGGGCTTCAGGCCCCTTTTTTATTCTCCTGATCTGGCTGCGGCCTGAATTATTTTCCTCGCCTTTGCAACTCCTACGATTACGGCAATTTTGTCTTCACCCGCTGCAAGAATTTTTTTAAAACTTTTGAATTCCCGGAGCAGTAATTCAATTGTTTCCCGGCTAACGCCCGGAACTTTTACAATACCCTCATCTATAAGTTTCTTGCCTCTTTTTTTCCTGTGAAAGGTGATGCCGAAGCGGTGGGCTTCATTTCGAAGTTGCTGTATAAGCCTGAGCGTAGGAGAGCGTTTCCCAAGCAGAAGCGGTAGGGAGTCTTCCGGAAAAAATATCTCTTCAAGATTTTTAGCGATTCCGATAATGGGAACAGAGCCGTAGATGTTCAATGCCTTCAGCGCTTCACAAGCGCTTGACAGCTGACCCTTTCCGCCGTCAACAATAATGAGATCCGGTAACTGTTTGCCCTCTTCCAGAATCCGTTTGTACCTCCGTCCAACAATTTCATTCATTGACGCAAAGTCATCAGGGCCTTCCACTGACTTTATATTAAAGTGACGGTACTCCGATTTTCTTGGTTTTCCGTTACTGAATTGTACCATAGAGGCAACCGGTGTGGTTCCCTGGAGGTTTGAATTATCAAAGCATTCAATGACCCTTGGAATGCTTTTCAGCCGCAGATCATTTTTTGCTGTTACCAGCAGCGTGAGGTCTTCTTTTTTGAGTTTGCTGTTTGATTCCTTTTTTTCTTTTATTGTTTCTGCGTTTGTAAGTGAAAGATCTACAAGCTTCTTTTTATCCCCTATTTTCGGAATTATGAGTGTGATTTCCGGATCGATTTCAAACTGAAAGTTACTCAGCACCTCTTTATTGAGAAACGGTGCCTCCTTTCTCAAAAGTACATATGCTGTTGAAAGTATGGATTCATCAGACTCATCCAGCCGCTTAAGGATTTCCTTGTTTCTGGAATAGACGACTGCACCCTCTTTTACCTGCATCAGATTGACCCAAGCACTTTTTTCATTGCTCCCAATGGTTATAATATCCAGCTCGGTGATCGATTTGTTTACAACAGTGTTTTTTATTCTGAACTTATCAAGCAGATCAAGCTTCCTTTTGATAATGGAGGCTTTTTCAAACTCCATCTTTTCTGAATGAGATAGAATTTCCTCTACGAAATAATTTCTGACCTCACTGAGATCTCCTTTTATGATTTTTCTTACCTGCTTTATTTCTTCAAGATAGGCAGCTTCATCTATAAGACCGACGCACGGGGCCTTACAGTTTCCAATATGAAACTCGAGGCATACTTTGAATTTTTCTGCCGCAATGTTTTCAGGACTTAGTGCTAAGCTGCATGTTCTGATTGTATAGAGCCGCCTCACGAGTTCAAGCACACTCTGCATGGATGCCACATTGGTATAGGGCCCAAAGTATTCTCCTGCTGAGGGAAGGTACTTTCTGGTGCTGATTACCCTCGGAAAGCGTTCATTGAGGATGCACAGGTAAGGGAATGTTTTGTCATCCTTGAGCAGAATGTTGTATTTCGGCTGATACTGCTTGATGAAAGTATTTTCCAGTAGCAACGCATCATATTCAGTAGGTGTAATGGTGTACTCAATGTCCCTGATTTCTTCAATAAGCTTGAGTGTTTTTCTGTTGTGCCCACTTTGTCCGGTGAAGTAGGATGACACGCGTTTTTTTAAATCACGTGCTTTGCCTACGTAAATTAGTTTATTGTCCTTATCCAGGTACCGATAAATTCCAGGTTCACCTGGCAGGCCGGAGATAATTTCCCGAAGCCGGGCTTCCATGATTTCAGGGGATTTCCCAGGGTTTTTCCTCCAGAACTTTTACTGAATCTGAAAGAATAATGTTTTTGCAATCAAGCGAAACATCTACTCCTGACTTTGGTTTTTTAAATGGTCCGCGTGAAATTCCGGCTTTCGGATCATTGTATGCTTTGAGCATAAATTTTTCCCAGATTGGCCTGGCAGTTTTGGAGCCTTGACCAAAATTCCAGGAAGGGAAGTGAATTGCTCTTTCATCGCCGCCAACCCATGCACCGGCTACAAGCGACTGGGTGATACCTACATACCAGCCGTCAGATGCATTATCGGTTGTTCCGGTTTTGCCGCCAATTTCATTGTCCTTTCTGACCTCTGCCCCTAGGCCACCTGACGTACCCATTCTTTCTTCTACGCCTCCGCGAAGCATATAGACCATTTTATAGGCTGTTTGTTCATTCACAGCTTGCCTGATTTCTGGAATGAAATTCTCAATAACCTTTCCATTTTTGTCCTCGATGCGTGTCAGGAAGAAAGGCCTGGTATAAATGCCGGCATTTACAAATGTGGAATAGGCACCAACCATTTCAAACAATGTTACGTCACTTGTTCCAAGGCACAGTGAAGGAACAGGATCCAAGGGGCTTTCAATTCCTGTACGGTGCGCAAACTCAACGACGTTGCTGATCCCCACTGTCTGCAATAATTGTGCGGTGATAGAATTGATGGAGCGGGCCATTGCCTGCCTGATGGTCATTTCCTCGCCTGTTCCATGGCCTCCTTCTGAATTTTCAGGTGACCACACCCGACCCGGAACCTGAAAGCTCGGAGAAACATCTTTTCTGACTTCACATGGAGAATGCCCGGCTTCAATGGCCATACCATAAACAAATGGCTTGAATGTGGATCCCGGCTGCCTTGCACTTTGTTTTACATGATCAAATTTGAAATACTTATGGTTGACGCCGCCTACCCATGCTTTTATATAGCCTGTTGCAGGATCCATAGCCATAAATCCGCTTTGCAGAAATCGCTTGTAGTAATTCAAGGAATCGATGGAGCTGAAAAGCGTATCCACTTCACCATCGTATGAAAAAATAGTCATAGGCTTTTTCTGGTTCAGCATGATTCTGACTGAATCTGATTCTTTGCCATATTTTTTTACGAGATAGCGGTAGTAGTCCGTCTGCTTGATTCTCGATTCAAGGAATCCTTTTATTTCCATGCGGGAATTGTCATCTACCCACGGTTTACGCTTACCCCAGGTACGGTCAAAATCATTCTGAAGTTTTGACATCTGATCATAGAGTGCATCCTCAGCATATTTCTGAAGGCGGCTGTCAATGGTGGTATAAATTTTTAATCCTGAATTCCATAAGTCAATGTTGCGCTCCTTACAAAATTTGATCAGATAGTTGCTGAGAACTGTTCGGAAATAAGGCGCCAGTCCCTGGTTTTGATTCTGAACCCTGAACTTCAACTCAAGGGGCAGCGCTGAAAGGGAATCAAACATTTCCCGCGAAGCAATTTTATAGTCCTGCCTGTAAAGTTTATAAAGTACTTCATTTCTTTTTTTGATGGCCCGTTCCGGATGGTTTTTCGGATTATACCAGGAAGGATTCTGGAGCATACCGACTAGCACTGCAGACTCCATAATATTAAGACTGTCAGGTTGTTTGTCAAAGTAAGTTTCAGCTGCAACTTTAATTCCATAGCTGTTGCTGCTGAATTCCGTTGTATTGAAATACATCGCGATGATTTCATCTTTAGTGAAGTTTTTTTCAAGTTCAACGGAGATGATCCATTCCTTTACTTTTTCTATAAGTCGTTTGACGTAACCGCCGAAAACGGCGAGGTGTCCATCCAGAGATTTATCCGGATTCCTGGTGTATAGATTTTTAGCAAGCTGCTGGGTGATGGTGCTGCCCCCTCCCTGGGGATTAAAAGTCAATAGTCCAAAGATTACACGGACATAGGCCGGTAAATCTATTCCGGAGTGTTCGCGAAAGCGATGATCTTCCGAAATAATTAATGTGTTGACAAGGTCAGGGGAGAGTTGATGATAAGAAACCGGACTCCTGTTGAATCTGAAGTAGCGGCCCAGCGACACGCTGTCGGCTGAAAGTATTTCTGATGAAAGGTCATTTTCCGGATTTTCAACGTCAGCCAGTGAAGGCATTTCTCCATAAAGTCCGAAAAGGTTGATTTGTACTGTGAAAATGAATAATGGAAGTCCCAGGATAATGCATAAGAAGCCTATCCATACATACCTGATGCCCTTTTCAACCCAGGGCTTTTTAGCCTGCAACAGTCCGGTAACCCGGCGTTTAGTAGTTCCGGTCATAGAATGAGAGATACTCGGGGAGGGCTTTTGTTTTATAAAGAGTTCCGAAATTCTCCTGAGTAATTGCAAAAATATTGAATTTATAATTGACCATCGTTCCGGAGGCTAGAGCGCCATTCACCTCCTGAATATATGACACAGCGTCCTGAAGTTTCGGAAAATCAAGGATGATGGTCATCGTAAGGTTTTCATCGAGGACCAGATTACTTGTAATAAGCTTTTGATCTCTGAAATGCAGGGTATTGTAATTTTCCATCATTCCAGTGAGTGTACTGCTCAGATTATTTTCACGATTGTGAATAATTACTACCTGGTGTGGTGCGCCGGTATTACGGGTGAACCGAATGCCTTTGATCCGCTCTGTCTCAGCAACAACTGATTTTGATGCTTCCAACAGTATTTCTGCATAAGATTTAATCGGATCATCGGTATATTTTTTTATAAACTCGCCAAGCTGATACTGATAGATTGTGGGTTCTTCGGTTTTACCTGTAATCAGAATTTTCAGTAACTCTGCCCTTGAGGAAAAATTTGTCTGACCAAGACTGATTGCATCATCCAGCGTCCTTTCTGCTGAAACAAAATCATTACTGTTGAAGTAATTGAAGGCTTCTTTATAAAGGAGTTTTTGCCTGTCAATGGTGGCACCGGTCTCAGCCAGGTAGTTTGGATTAATCAGCAGCTTTGCAAAACTGGTCTCAGGAAAATTTTCAATCAGTTCAGATTTATAGGCCTGATGGTCTTTAAGTTTTAAATCTTGACCTGCCAGGTATAATTTATACAGGACCTCAGGTCTGTACTTTGATACCGGAAATCTTGCCACCAATGTCTTATACTCTTTCACGGCATTTTCCTTCTCGAGTAATTTAAAATAATAGAGATCACCGAGCTTCAGCAAGGATTTCTCGATCCTGGCATAGGCAGAGTCTTTCTTTTCCTGCGTAAGAGGCAGTTGATTGTACAACTCCATGAATGGATCGGCACTTACAGATATTTCTTTCGTAGCACCGGAATCAGTTGTTTTACCGGCAGCCGGGCCCGCAGCTGCTGCAACAGCACCCTCATCAATGGTGCTTGTTTTGACTGATCTGCGCCAGTTGTCTTCCAGCCTTATAGTACCCCAGATTCTTTGAAATTCTGTCTGCCCGATAGATACGGCAGAGAGATTTCCGAAGTACCAGTCTGAGGTAGTGGTACTTTCCTCACCATAAAAAGTTCCCGCAGGGCGTACTGCCGGCCCTCCACTTCCCTTCTTTTTAGCAGGTTTTTTTGCTGAGGCTGCCAGATCTGCGGCTTTTTTTGTTGAGTCCATTACTTTTCGCAGCACGGCTGTGTCCATGTCTGCAAGGCGCAGCAGGCTATCCTGAAGATGAATGGTTTCTGTGTACAGCACAAAATCTGTAAGAATGCCTTGTCTTCTTTTGATGACATCCAGATTTTCAGTGTCGTCCGGGAGTGTGTTTACAGCACTATCGTAGTAATCTTTTGCAAGACTGAATTTCTGTACGGAGTCATAGTAAATCTGACCAAGTCGAAGATAACCGTTCCCTCTGATGCGTTCGCTGGAGCCTGCACGAAGGCAAAGGCGATAGTTTTCAAGTGCCTGTGAGAGGTTGCCTTGTCGTAATTCAAACTCACCGATTTCAAAATAAATTTTGTCTTTAAAATCAATATTCTTGTCATCGTTAAGCATTCTCAGCAGTTGTCTGCGGATTTCCTTACTGTTGCTCTTGTCATTGATTCCTGTAACCTGGGCCATGTTAAGCCTGGCGTAAAAATCAATTTCATATTCCGGATTTGTTGAAATACACTTTCTGTAATAATTAAAAGCCTCTGAACCGAAGCCCAGTTTCTGATATACTTGTCCGATGATAAAATAAATTCTTCCGGGGCGGTCGTTGTGTTTAAGCAGCCGGTCAGCTTTAATCAGATTCTGAACCATCTGGTCATAATTTTCGCGGACCTGAGCGAGGTAGGCCACATTCAGATAAAAATATTTTTGATTTTCTTTTGAAAGTTTTTCTCTTGACAGAAAGTCAATGGTTTCCTCTGCCTTTTGATATTCGCCCTGTTCGGTAAAAGTCCGGATCAGATGAATAAGAGCCTCATGCCGGATATCAGGATTATTACATTTGGTATTTACATATTTAAACGTCTGGATGGCATCCTGAAAATGGCAGTCATATAATCGGGCAAGACCCACCATTATATAATTTTTATAGACCCATCTGGAATTAGGATGACGCTGAATAGAGATAGAGGCCATCTTTATAATTTCCTCTGTTTCCTTTGAGTAACTTTTAGCAAGATTGGTGTCTAGTTTAGGATATAAGTGCAATAGGAGATTGTGGTCATCATCCAAGCTTTTGAGTATGGTTGCCTCAACATTTCTTACGCCTTCATTAGCATAGTAATAACCATTAAAATGGGCAGTCAGGTTGTGGTATATATTACTGGTGAACGAATTCTGATTCGGGGAACAGGCGGCAAGCGAGAGAAGGCATGCCATGAGTGCCTTCAGTTTAATAATAAATAAGCCTTTTTTAACCAACATTTTATAATAACGACAATAAAGCTCTGCAATTTCTTAAAAGGTCGGCTTTATTTTACCTCCGGCAAAGCAAATACTGATAGATTTCACTTAAAAATCACTTTTATGAATAGGGCTATAAGCAGTTCCCGCCAATGGTTTGTCTGTTTATTTATAACATGCCTTTCCGGCTCCGTTTCCGGTCAGTATGGAAATGAAGATTTACCTGTCAGTCGTTATGGTCTTCCTGTCGTAAAAGGTACTGAGGTTTATGAAAAAATGATCAGACAAAATCCGAACAATGCCATGCTGGATATGCGTAAAATATTACCTTCAGCAAGGTTCGATGTGACCTATGCTGGCACCAATAATTTTTTGAAACGACAAATTTATCCGACTGCTGATTTATTTATGCGTGCACCTGCTGCCCGGGCACTGGTGAAGGTTTCCAAAATACTTCGTAAAAAGGGATACGGATTATTATTATTTGACGGATATCGTCCTTATTCAATAACTGAACTTTTTTACGAAGAAATCAAGGACACTACATTTGTTGCGGATCCGCGCAAAGGCTCAAAACACAACAGGGGCATGGCCATCGACCTTACGATGACTGATTTGAAAACAGGACAGCCTGTATTGATGCCTTCAGGTTATGATGAGGCCGGTCAACGGGCTTATCATAATTACAATGGAGGTGACCCCGTTGCCCTGCAGAACAGGGCGATTCTTCGTGATGCGATGCTGAAGGCAGGGTTCAGAATTTTTATTTATGAATGGTGGCACTATGACTTCAAAGGATGGGAGGCATGCAAGACCTATGATATCTGGCATGATGAAATAAGGAAGGTTAATGAGCGCCTCAGTTCAGAGATAAATAAAAAGTCCAGGCGTTGAATAGTTTTTCACGGGCGGTGGAAAATCAGCAGCGGAAGTCCGGTTATTGTTGAAATGATCTGAGTAAATGGTTTTTGAAACAGTCTTTTTTTGAGCACTTTGCTGCGCACGTTGAAGGCTAGCAGATCAGGCTTGTGTGTTTCGGTATACCTCCGGATGCCATTTATAACATCTTTATCCTTTACCATCTGGCTGTAAATCTTTTCATAGCCGGTCTGAAGCTTTACCCGGTTGCAGAAATCCTGAAAAACTTGACGGTCTCCATTTTTGCCGTCAGCTGAAACATGAACCAGAAATAAATCTGCATTCAGTTTACCGGTCAGACTAACGACTTTTTCAAGAGCTATCAGGTCATAGCTGTCGCACCCTGTTAAAAACGCAATTTTTCCCGGAATACCCGCTTTCCCTTCAGAGGGGATTACAAGCACTGGGCCTTCAGTCTTTTCAATTACTTCTGCTGTTTCGCTCCCGTTGATCCATTGCTTGATTGAGCCATCGCTGTGTGTTCCCATTACGATCAGGGAATTGGTTACACGTGCTGCTTCCAGCACAATCTCATCTGCGGTTTTCCCGACGCGGGTGATGCCTGAAATCCTGGAGTAAGGTTCCCTGAAAAGCTCCTTGTAATATTCACCGAGCTGAAGGCCGGTTTCTCTCTTGATATCTTTATGCATATCAGCTTCCAGTGGGTAAACAAGATTGTTCCTGGAAACGGATGGTTTATGTACATGAATCAGATATATTTCTGCACCTGTCTTTTCAGCCAGGGCCGCTCCATAAGCGGCCGCTCTTTTGGATACATCAGTGAAGTCAGCCGGGATCAATATTCTCATGTGAATCTAAAGCCGGAAAAGTAGGTTCCGGTCAAGGTCGGATGCAATGAGATAATTCAGGATTTATCCTTGTATCAGGCGCAGGAAGTCTGATGCAGATCATTCAGTTCTTGTTCATAAAGAATCAATTTGAAATCTGAAAAATGAAAGACTTTAAAGATTATGAGATCAGGAAATGGAAAACTTATTGCTTCCGAAGTTGTTAAGCTTCTAGAAGCATCACGAGCTGAACTGGAACACTACCGCAAGGCGCTTGCCGATAATCAAACCGAGCTTGCAGAGCATCTGAAAGATTTAAGAAAAGAATTATCAGACTCCCTTAATGAGATGAGGGTTGTTTTTTCCGACACAAAGACAATTACCATCGAAACTTCAAAGCGGCTGATGGCCCGTGTTCAGAATCTGCAGGATATACTTACCCATTTGCCGGGGTCAGAGCCGGCTTTAATTAAAAACTGGTTGCTTAAAATCAAGCGGACTCTGAGCGGAATGATCAGAGACCTGGGAGGCGAGTCTGTATTCAGCGGCGCACTAGCCCGACTTATAGATCGGGTCCACAGGCTCAAAATCAAAGCCGATATTTTAAGGCTGAAGGTCAGACTTGGTGCAATGGACATCCGGGATGCCGTTTCAGATACAAGAAGAGCCTTTCGTGATAAAATGATAAGGATAAAAACTTATGCATCACACAAAGAGGAAATGATTGGAAGGCGACTGAGTCACTTCCGTAAGGAGGTTTCAGAAGCCTATGATCATTTAAGTAAAGCATTATCAGCAAGATAATTTTATGATGGATGTTATTATAAGGTCACCGGGGGTCAAACTGAATGACCGCACACACATCGCCATTCAGAAACAGATGGAAAAGCTTGAGCATTTGCTGCCGGGACTGATAATTTGTGAGGTTCTTGCAACACGTGAAAAAGACAGCAGGGCAAAACCTTGTATTGTTCAGGCACGCGTAGTCATGCCCGGTAATGATTTATTTGCAAAAGAGCATGGGCGCAATTATATACATGCGGCAAGATTACTTTCGAAAGACCTTGAAAATCAGATTCGTAAAATCAAAGAACAACGCGTGTCGCATGGTAAGGAAGCTGCACCTCCTTTGACAGCCGCCGCCGAAGAGGAGTAGGCCTGTGCTGTGCTAGTCATTGATTGGAAAAATAAGAACAGGCGTATTGGATGTGGAAGAATATTTTCTGAGCAATTTTCTCCCTGAGCTCAGGGCGGAGGTGCGATGATGATGAATCGGAAGCGCCTTCACCCAGTTGTTTCCGGGGGCTTTATATTCATGGTCAGGAAACACTTTGACAAACGAAATAAGATTTTCTGGACCGCCTGACCGTAACTCTTCTGAGATTGTGCGTGCAAGCTGATGGTCGGCTTGATCATTCCCTCCCGGCAACACCCATATTCCAAAGGGAATGTTCATTAGCTGTGACCACCACAATGGCACAAGAATATCAAGCCCGGGGTTTACCCTTTCATGGTGTAGATATATTAATCCTTCCGGGGCTGCAGAATCACATGATTCGGGGATAAGTAAAACCGGGCAATCGGCATACCTGGCGACATTGAAAGATGTTGATCCGAAGAGATACTGAAAGGCGTCATCCACACCGTTTGTTCCCATAATAATTAGATCATATTCTTCTGACAGATTGCCAATAGTTTTTTCAACAGTATCGATTGATCTGGGATTCATTACAGAAGATCTGACACCATAGTTTTGTTCAATTTCCCCGGCAATCAATAATAATTTAGCCTCTGCAGACTCAAGGGATTCCTCCACTATCGGTTCAAGAAAAACCGCTTCCGGCCAGACCGATGGCTGCACATGACAAATGGTTATATCGGCATTGATCCGTTTTGCAATTTCTACGGCGTATTCAATTCCCTGCAACGCCGCCGCTGAAAAGTCGCATGGACAAAGTATTTTTTTCATTATTCAGCGGACTTATGTTTTTCCTGTTCATTCAGGGATCCAATCAGTTTTTGTGCTTTTGAAGTTCGCATCGTATGAGCCACATGCTCAAAAACCTCATGTTTGAGCCGTTTGATTTCTTTTTCAAAAGAATCAGATTCTTCAAATGTATGCTTATAACTTTCCATGATCCGGTGTTCATCCTGGGTAAACGGATTTTCAATAAGCAACCCCAGCCGGGTCATCAGGCTTTCAGCCTTGACTGTAAATGACCGGCATTTTTCATCACAGGTTTTGATTTTTGAATTCATTAACTGCAGCCCGGCGAGGCTTTCTTCTTCAATCAACCAGAGCAGATACCGGTCCAGCAGACTTCTCAGAAAAGCCATTTCTGCCGAATAAAATTCCATATCTGATTTGAGTGACTCGGCCCGGTTGTGCATTTTTTCCCACTCAGTAATCCGGTGTTCTGCAATAGTTTCTTTTTCCATGAGATTTTTTCCTGGTGTCAAAATTGTCTTCCGGAATAGAGAAATGAACTGATCACAAGATCAACCCGCTATGATCATCATCACTACAGGTGAAAAAATCTGCCGGGATTCCGATAATTTGAAAGAATCAATTAGTTTTCTCCTTTTCTGACTTTTTGAAATATCTTCTCAGCAGAAAGCTTTGTCGGAGGGCGTCCATATCCTCATCCAGTTTTTCTGATGCCGATCGGATTGACTTCATTGATCTGTTGACCTGATTGCGGAAAGCGGTATCTATAAGCAGCAGATCAATCGTTCCTTTACCCTGTTGAAAACGTTTTGACAATTCATCGAGTCCGCCTGCAGCTGACTGAATTTTTTTTCCGGCAAGCCGGACATCACTGATCGCCTTTTTGAATTCATTTGCAACAGATGAGTCTGACAGAATTGTTCCCAGAATTCCCTGCCCGGATCCCGCCTGGTTCAACAGCGTATTAAATTCCATGGAGGCCATATTTGCATTATAGGTGGCTTCATCAATATTACGAACAGAGGATTTCAGATTCTGAGCTATTACTGAATCCTGGAGCATACTCCACAGGCTGTTGCTGCTATTAAGTTTATGAGTAATCATACGCATGTCGGTAGTAATACGCGCAAGGTTCATATTGGTTGTATTTAGTGTGCGCAGCATTTCATCACTTTCTATTGGCTTGAGCGAGCGTAGTGTATCGCCTGATGAAATGTATGGGGCTGCCCCCTGAGCAGAGTTAATGTTGACAAGTTTACTACCCATGAGTCCGTCTGTTCCCACGGATGCAATAGAATTTTTCCTGATGAATTTGCGCATTTCACGGGAGATGATCATAAATACCTGAACGGTCGAGTCTGTGATTACCCGGATTCTTTTCACAGTCCCAACATCAATACCGGATAACCGTACATTATTCCCGGGCAGCAATCCATTCACATTATTAAAGGTTGCACTTATTTCAAAACTTGAGCTGAACAAATTACGACTGCTTCCGATCATATAAAGCATGAAGACGGTAAATGCAATCCCTGCAATTACAAAGATTCCGAGCCTGATGTTTCTGGATGTCTGATCTGCCATATTGATTAGTTAAAAAATTCCATGATTCTTGGGTCTTTTGATTTTCTAAGTTCATCGTAAGTGCCAACAGCATAGGCGATACCATCGAGCAACATGATGATGCGGTTGGCTGTAACCTGAACACAGTTCATATCATGTGTGATGATGACAGATGATGTATCATAATTTTTTCTGACCTCGAGCATCAGGCTGCTGATACCCCGTCCTGTGATGGGGTCCAGGCCGGTTGTCGGCTCATCATAAAGAATGATTTTTGGTTTCAGGATAAGCGTGCGGGCCAGTGCAATTCTCTTTCGCATCCCTCCGGAAAGTTCGGAGGGCATCATGTCAATAGTATGTGTGAGGCCTACGGCCTGAAGCGCTTCAGTGACCAGCGCATCCACTTCCTTCTGGTTTTTTTTAGACCAGTGTCTTCGCAGCGGGAACTCTAGGTTTTGCCGTACAGTCATGGAATCATATAATGCATTGCTTTGAAAAAGAAAGCCAATGTGAACGCGCAATTCATCAAGCTGTTCTTCGGCAAGTGTGGAAACGTTTTTTTTCAGCACCATAATTTCTCCGCTGTCCGGTGCAATCAGACCGATGATGCATTTGATGAGTACGGATTTTCCGGACCCGGATTTTCCCAGAATTACGAGGCTTTCACCTTTATACAGCTCCATGTTAAATCCCTTGAGCACATGATTGCTGCCAAACGATTTTTTAAGTTCTTTTACTGAAAGTACGGATTCCTGCACAGTAGAATTGGTATCAGGTCAACCGGAGCAGATCGGTGATCTGAACTGCAATCAGATCGATGATAAAAACCATTAGGGATGCGATGACAACAGCTGAGTTTGCAGCCTGGCCCACTCCCTCTGTGCCGCGCATGGTGTTGTACCCTTTATAGGATCCAATCAGGCCGATGGCCAGTCCGAAGAATACTGATTTTATAACTGTTGGCACTACATCACCGAAGGCCAGAGCTTCAAATACTTCCCTCCAGTATAGTTGCCAGCTTACGACACCTTTGATATTAACACCAAGATATCCACCATAAAGTGAAATAGCCATACCGATGGAAGAGAGCACAGGCAACATCATCATAGTCGCGAACACGCGTGTTACCACGAGGTATTTGAACGGATTTGTTCCGGATACCTCCATGGCATCAATCTGTTCGGTGACCTTCATGGATCCAAGTTCAGCGCCTATTCCTGAGCCAATCTTACCTGCACAGATAAGCGCAGTAATAACAGGAGCAATTTCTCTGACAAGGGAAACAGATACCATTGCAGGCAACATTGATTCTGCACCGAATTCAACAAGTGTGGGGCGGGATTGAATCGTCAACACCAGTCCCATGATAAAGGCTGTGATGCTTACCAGCGAAAGAGACTGATAGCCGATTGCATAGCATTGTTTAATAAGTTCTGTGGTTTCGTAACGTGGTCTGAACCACTGCAGGAAAAATTTTCCTGTGAAGCGCGTGATTGCTCCTGTTTCCTGAAAAAAATTTTTGAACAGATTTTCTGATGATGCCATGAGCACAAGTTGCGTGTTCAGTGCCGGCAGAAACAGAATTTTAATCAGGTAACCGGAAAATGATGGGTAGTAATCAGACTGATGAGATTCAGTTAATGTTTCGAAGTATTTCCACCGAAATTATATCCGGCTCTATTGGTTTTTGGAGACAACCTGTAATAAGTTTCTTTTCTATTGCTTCTGCAATTTCACTTTGATCAGCAAAGGCTGTCATCAGGAAAAATGGCAAGGCAGGGAACTCTTCTTTTGCTTTTTTGATGAAAGTGAGTCCGTCCATTCCCGGCATGCGCATATCGGAGACAACCGCATGAATTGTGCCGGGTTCCTTCCGGAGCACCTCAAGTCCTGCTTCTCCGGTGTTGACAGTAATTACGCCGAAATAATCATTTAACATTCTTTCAAAAATGAACGTATTGATTTGTTCATCATCAACATATAAAACCCTGACATCTGTTTTCATATTTAAATACCGATTGATTTAAATGTGATTTTAATAGTTGTTCCTTTTCCGACTTCTGACTCAACTGCAATTTTTCCATCATGGTCCTGGATAATCTTATAGCTGATTGACAGCCCCAGGCCCGTTCCTTTTCCGGGCTCCTTGGTTGTGAAAAACAGGTCGCCAAGTCTTTTCATATTTTCCTTACTGATTCCGGAGCCGGTATCCGTAATGCTTACCTGAATTTCGTTTCCATCTGTTTTTGTGGTCAGCGTAACAGATCCTTCACCGATGATGGACTGCTCTGCATTGTTGATGATGTTCATAAAGGCCTGATGCAGTTTTCCGGCGTTTCCGGTGATTAAAGGAGGCGTCGAAGAGAAATTTTTGACTACGCGGACATGATATTTCAGGCTATTTGAAAGAATTACCAGGCAGTTGTCCAGAATTTTGTTGAGATCACAGGTTTCCGTCATGTTTTCGGATTGTCTGCTGTATTGTCCAAGGCCTTTCAGAATTGTCGTTGCGCGGTTAATGCCTTCATTGATAATGCTCATGGAATGTTTGAATTCTGCATTTTCCATGCGCCCTTCTTTGGCAGCCTGAGTTTCCAGAGTAAAGAGTCCACCTTTAATAAAGTTTAGCGGATTGTTGAGCTCATGCGCCACTCCTGCGGCGAGAACTCCGAGTGATGCCATTTTTTCAGAACGCAGTAGGTGTTCCTGCGCCTGACTTAATTTTTCCAGTGTTTCTTTTAATTCTAGGTTATTCCCCTTTATATCGGTATAAAGTTGCTGAAGAGCAGAATTGGCTTTCAGCAATTCTACGGCCTTCTCTTCATTGGCTTTGTTGAGAACACGAAGACGCATGCCCATCCTTCCAAAGAATATTACCATCCCAATCAGAAACAACAATCCTGTTCCAAGTACATAAAGGACAAGGCGCTGTATGCGGTTGTTTGCTTCCACAAGCTGCTTGTCTTTATTAAGTATTTCAATTTCCTTCTCTTTTTTATCTACTTCGAAGAGTGTTTCGTAAGCAGCAAGTGTCTGTGCTGTTTGCTTGTTATAAAGGCTATCGCTGATGCTTATAAAGCTTTCCAGATAATTGAATGCTTCCCCTGATTTACCGGCTCTCTGCAAAAGGGTTGCCATATCCAGATAACTTTTCTGCAATATTTCATATGCTGAATTCGGTACAGCATTCCGTATGGTTCTTTGAAGAAAATATTCAACAGAATCAAATTGTTTCAATCCGTTATGGGCCTGTGATAGCTGGTAGTAGTAAAGACTTTTGCCATAGTTGTCATTAATAGCCTCATCAATTTTTAATCCGCGATGCAGAAATTCCAGGGCTTTTTTATACTCTTTGCTTTTTACAAAAAGTTCGCCCATGTTAAACAGGCTGGAAGAGATGGCAACCTTACCTCCGCGGGCCAGCCGTGTCTTATATGACAGATTATGAAAATACAGGGAGGAGTCATACATATTTTTGTCCATGTAAATCAACCCCCTCAGATTATTGCATGCAGCGACAAGGACATCGAGTTTGTTTTGAGAGTAATTTTTCTCAGCCTCATCGACCTTCCGGAGTGCAAGCTTAAAGTTTTTTGTCCGGTAGGCAATCCAGGCTACTTCATACAGTGCCTCCGATCTCAGAAAATTAAATCCTGAACGTTCACTGATTTCAAGACAAGTATTCAGGTACTCACCGGCAATTTTCCGGTATCCCTGTTCGGAGTATGCTTCAGCCAGTTTAAGAAGAAGCCCCGCGAGGTCGTATTTATAACCAATCTCCTTTTCGGCATTCAGCATGCTTTTCCAAATATCTATAGCCTCTGTGAAATCACCCTGAAGGAATCGGATATCTCCTCTGGCTGCCTTGATCCGAAGCCATGAGGTTGAATTTATTTGGGACAGCAATTCTGCTTTGTTTAGAAATTCTTCCCCTTCGGCATACCTGAAGTCATAGATTAACTGAATCCCCTTAAGCAGCCATGCTTCCCGGTGTAATGCCGCAGAGCCATTGGTTTTCAGAATTTTCAGCGCCTGATCAATTTCTTTCTCTGCTTCATCGATTTTGCTGATGACGATAAAATGTCTGGCCAGCTCCAGATGCGAGATTAAATTAAACTGTTCGTCTTTTTCGGGAGCCATCTTTACTCTTGCCTTCAGATAATAAGATGCTGCAGTATCGAAGTCGCCTTGATCACGGAACATGTTTGCTTTCATGCTTAAGATGTAACCCTCAAGAGCATTATTCTTCAGTACTTTATTCATGCTAAGAATTTCGCCGAATATTTTTGAGGCATCAGAGTTTTCTCCGGCGGTCTGCAGGCAAACACCTTTGCTGAACAAGGACCACCCGAGCAGCAGATCATTTTTTGTTTTTCGGGAAATTCTGATTGCCTCCTCTGCCACTTCTCCGGCTTTTTTGAGATCAGAAGGGATCAGCTGAAAACAAAGTGCATTTAGCAGATTAATTTTTTCAAGAGGGTCAGAAGTCTTAAGGGCAAGCCTGCTGAGGCTGTCTGCTTCACGGTTCTGGCCGGTAACCGGAGTGGTTATTGAAATTAAATACAGCGCCAGGTTAAAAAACAGGATCCGTGCCTTCATGAGGCTGTAAATTTACAATTTTGGATTGTAGGATTTCTGTTAATATCCACCCTCCGCTTTCCGCACGCCCCACTCTAAACCCACAACTGCCATCAGTAAAAAAAATACCCAGAGTAAGTCCACCAGAGGATACAAGGACTCATCAGAACGAACTCTTGCAGGTGGCGGGTTGGCTTCAAACCATTGCCCGAGGTTATTCATCTCATCAACATTGAAAAACTTGCCGCCTGAACTTTTTGATAATCTGCGCAACAGATCAAAATCAGCGGTCAGGTCCTGAGACTCCCTGTCACCGGGTAACACAGAAAAGTTTCCGCTGTCGACTTCCTTTTTACCATTACGTTCTATTATTGCTCGGTAGCGATAAATCCCCTCAGGAAGATTTAAAGATAAACTGCGGCGTGAAGGATCAGGTGTAAAATTATAAGACTGTTTTTGACCATTTTCACCGGTTATTTCCAATTGAACAGGGATACCGAATTCAGGCTGAAAGACTTCATCAAAAATCTGAAACTCAATTACGGCAGGGCGGCCCTCGCTGAAATTTCGCTGAACAGGGAAACATCGGAACTTCCTTTTATCCTCGGGAGTACCCAGGTACTGAATCATTTTTGAAAAGATATCATCAAAAACCACAGTCTTTTCATAAAACTGAAATTCCTTCATCCGCCAGCGCCAGATCCCCTCCGCCGTCAGAACTGCCATCCGGTGATCATCCTTTTCGACAGTGAAGAGCAATGGTCGGTTGGTAAGCACGTTTCCGATGCGTTGCATCAGCAGAGGTCTGACATCGGCGGGCATTGTAAATTTTCCAAAGGGTGTAATAAGTGGTGGCATCCGGTTCAGCACATCAGCGGTCTGATCAGGAATTTTAAACAACTCAAACTGTTGTGCTGGGGCGCCATAAACTTCATCCCACTGACCGGCAGTTTCAAAGGTAACGGGAATGCCGGCTGCCGGAATTTGTCTCACAGCAGATTGCTGACCTATGATGAAAAAGGCAGGTATTTTATCCTTCATAATCTTTTCCAGATATGGTCGGGAAGAGTTTCGCTGATCAGGAATCTGATGAAATATCACCACATCAGGTAGTGCCGGCCCCGCAAAAGGATCGCTGTCCTGAACACCGGGAATGTGGACATTGACTGTGTAATGTTCGTTTTTTTCGAGAACGGACCTGATTGCCCTGATATCAGGATGTGGCGCTGTGGCCATTATCAGAATCTGCTTCTTGCTGTCCACCACCTCAAGGATGGCTGTCATTTTATTATTCTGCAGGTTAAACTCACCATTTACCGGTTCCGCAATGACGTCATAACGAACCAGTCCGGGTTTATCGGCCGGAAGCAGAAAATCGGCCGTCAGGTAGTTTCCGTTTAAACCGATACGCACCTCACGGGTTTCAATGGTTTTTCCGTCTTTAAGAACTTTCATTGTGACAGGGGTATCCTCATTATCAATTCCGCCGGCGATGATTTCTGCACGGACAGGAAATTTATTTCCCCGGTAGGCCACTTTGTTGTACTGCAGCTGACGAATACGGATGTCTTTTCTTTGCAGGGTATCACCAACTGCAATTGTATGGATGGGAACTGCAGAACTTGAGTACAGGGGTGAGATACCATTATTAAAAATTCCGTCTGATATTAATACGATCGATGTAAGATGCTCATCCTCGAGATCGGTCTCGGTTTTCTGTATAGCAGTATTCAGATCAGATGATTTTCCGCTGAATGAATCCGGGTTTTCATTGCCTTCAAGATCGCGAATGCGCACATCGTAACCGGCAGACTCAAGCCCACTCTTTTTTTCACGCAGGTCATTTAAAAGTTTTTTGGCCTTTACCGAATCCTGAAGGAAAACAGACTTTGAATGATCGACCAGAAAAACCAGAACCGGATTACTGGTCTGATTTAAAACCAGCTTAACGACAGGCCCAAGCAGCAGCAAAAGCAAAAAAAAGACAGCTGTAAACCTTAGTCCTGCAAGAAGAAGATTAATTCTTTTTATCCACGGGTGCCGGCCCCGGTATAAAAACGAGGCCACTGCTGCAGCCAACAGGGCACAGGGGATAATCAGAAAAGAAGATTGCTCAAAAAAGATTCGCTGCATCAGGTGGTTACGGTATTCAGTAACCGTATTTTTCGCGCCACAATTTTCTTAAAAAATTCCTTAATTCCTCTTCACGAGGATTATTTCCGGGTTCATAGAATTTACTGCCTTTGAGCTGATCAGGAAGGAATTCCATATCTGCAAAATTTCCTTGATGAGCGTGGGCATACTGATAGCCTTTTCCATACCCCATATCCTTCATCAGTCCTGTCGGAGCATTTCGGATTGACAAAGGCACAGGTAAGTCCCCTTTTTCACGAACGGCCTGCAGAGCGGCATCAATAGCCACATAGCTCGCGTTGCTCTTAGGAGAGCATGCAAGATATACGGCGCACTGGCCCAGAATAATGCGCGCCTCCGGATATCCGATCACATCCACAGCCTGAAAGGTAGTGGTTGCCATTACCAGCGCAGTCGGGTTGGCATTTCCTATATCTTCAGAAGCCAGAATGACCATTCTGCGAGCGATGAAGCGAACATCTTCGCCGCCTTCAATCATTCTTGCCAGGTAATACATTGCTGCATTCGGATCACTTCCACGAACAGACTTGATAAAAGCTGAGATGATGTCGTAATGCTGCTCTCCGCTTTTGTCATATTGTGCCACACGTTTCTGTGCAACATCCATGACCAGTGCATCGGTGATCTCCATGTCACCCGGTACAGCATCTGTGAGCAGTTCAATAAGATTAAGAAGCCTTCTCGCATCACCGCCAGAAATATTAAGTAATGCAAGGTGTTCTTTTACGATAATCTTTCGTTTTGAAAGCTCGCGGTCTTTTTCAAGGGCATTGCTGATGAGCCGGAGCAGATCCGATTCGGTCAGAGGCTTCAGCGTATAAACCTGACACCGCGAAAGCAGGGCCTGATTTACTTCAAAGGATGGATTTTCGGTGGTGGCACCAATCAGTGTGATGGTTCCTTTTTCAACTGCACCAAGCAACGCATCCTGTTGCGATTTATTGAAGCGGTGGATCTCATCAATAAATAAAATGGCGCGACCGGAATTTTTTGCTTTCTCAATGACCTCCCGTATATCCTTTACACCGGAGTTGATGGCACTGAGCGTGTGAAAAGGTCTTTTTACTTCATTAGCGATGATGTTCGCCATGGTTGTTTTGCCTACTCCCGGAGGGCCCCATAAAATCATGGAAGGAATCAGGCCCGCCTGAAGTGACCGGCGTATGACTCCGTTTTCACCGGCCAGATGTTCCTGACCAATCAGGTCTTCAAGTCTGAAGGGCCGCATACGTTCGGCCAGCGGAATATGGGAATCGAAGTGAAGCAATTTCCTGATTTGCTTCAAAGTTCGTCAATCCTGAGGAACAGTGTCTGCTCAGAAATGAATTTTACGGATGGCAGCCACGGTGAGGTCTAGATGAGCATCTGTGAAGTTCAGATGGGTGACCATACGGATCTGACGCGGACCGAAGGCTACTGCTCTGACATTTAAGGCTGAAAGTTTCTCAAGAACCACAGCAGGCGTAATTCCTTCGGCAGTTTCAAAGATGATAATGTTGGTATCTGTCGGCATCATGCTTTGAACCCATGAAATTTTTGAAAATTCATTTGCCAGCACTTTTGCCCGTCTGTGATCTTCCCTGAGTCCGGGAATATTATTTTTCAGCGCATAGATTGCTGCGGCAGCAAGGAAGCCGGCCTGACGCATACCGCCACCGAGTGATTTGCGTCTTCTTCTTGCAAGTGGCTCAAGATTTTTTTTGCAGAGAATCACCGAGCCGACGGGAGCTCCGAGACCTTTGGAAAGGCATATTGAGACCGTGTCAAAGAGCGGGCCAATGGTAGATGGCAAATCTCCTGTCTCAGTAAGTGCATTGAATAGTCGAGCGCCATCAAGATGCAGTGAAAGACCATTGGCACGTGTGATTTCAGAAATCGCTTTAATCTGATTCAGGGTATAATAGGAGCCTGCTTCACGAACGATGGTATTTTCGAGTGCGACCAGTGAGGTAACGGGTTGATGCGGGTCCGCGGCATTATTGATGTTAGCGAGGATATCTGCATGTGACAATCTCCCGCGGTCGCCGTCCATTAGCCTTATACTGAGCCCGCTGTTTCCTGCAAGTCCACCGCCTTCATACTTATATATGTGTGCGCCTTTGTAGCAGATGATTTCCTGAAAAGGCCTTGTCAGGATATTTATACCGATTTGATTGGTCATCGTTCCTGACGGGCAGAAAACAGCTGCCTCCATACCAAGCATTTCTGCAGCAAGCTTTTCAAGTTCATTGACGGTTGGATCATCGCCGAATACGTCATCTCCAACTTTCGCACTCATCATGGCATCAAGCATGGCTGGCGATGGTCTGGTTACTGTATCACTTCGGAGGTCAGCGGTCATGGGTAAAAATTTCATGTCAATTTAGGGTATTTCAGATTTTTATCAACGATGTACGAACAAACAGAAAGAGCAGATAAATATTCCCGGGACAAGATCATCGGAAATAAGGCAGGCTTACCCGAAAATCTGTTTTCATTTTTGTAGCCAATCGGTTTAACGAAATTCAAAATAAGAGACAGATGATTTTTATCTTTAGATCATGTTCAGAAACTTAATCATTGTCGGATTGGGTGGAGCTGCAGGCAGTATGCTCAGGTGGCTGATTTCTCAGTGGGCGCTTAAATGGCAAGGCGCAGGGTTTCCCTGGGGGACTTTTATCGTGAATTTTACGGGTTGTCTGCTTATCGGGTTTGTGCTTCAGGCAACGGATAAGGCCGGAGTTTCCGGTTTGTGGCGGCTATTGTTGGCCACCGGATTTTGCGGAGGGTTTACAACCTTTTCTGCATTTGCAGTTGAAAATCTGAAGATGGTTGAATCCGGGAACTATCAGGGATTTTTGCTTTACACCTTTATAAGCATTGCGGCAGGAATTGCCGGGGTCTTCGCGGGATTCAGGATGCTGTAAAAAACAAAAGGCGGGGACACCGCCTTTTTTAATCTGAACTTTTTGTAGCGGGGGTAAGACTCGAACTTACGACCTTTGGGTTATGAGCCCAACGAGCTACCAACTGCTCCACCCCGCGATTTATTAGTAAGGAAGAGGATTTTACTCCAAATCCGATGTAAAATTAATTCGGATTTGTGAAGAAACCTAAAAATGTTGGTTTAGTGTAAATTTTTAGTGAGCCGGCAGACGATCCGGCCATTGCGTTCAAAATATTCAATGCTGGTCATGATGGTTCTGACCAGGCGAATGCCAAGTCCACCTTTTCTTTTCTGAGAGATCAGATTTTCCAGATCGGGAGCTTCAAAATTGTTGATGTCAAAAAGATTGGCCTCATCAGAAATCTCAAAGATGATCTGATTTTTAGAGGAGGTGATAATGTTCAGCTCAATCTGATGACCGGGGTTACACTGGTGGGCGTGGATCATCACATTCGCGCACATTTCATCGAGTGCGAGCACAATTTCATCAGTGCAGTGGTCATCACAGTTGTAGCCTGTGAGGCTTTCCCTGACAAAGCCCCTGATGCTTTTCAGATTTTCAAGGTTGCAACCGATTTGAAAGCTACGCTCCATGGATTCTGTTCACTGCTTCTTCTTTTGTATCAGAAATTTCCAGCAGGTCTGCAAGACCAAGTAATCCGAATGTATGGGCCACGCGGTTATTTAAACCGAAGATGACCATCCTGATATTTTTTTCTTTAAACTCTTCAACATAAGACATAAATACACCGAGGCCTGCAGAAGAGATGTAAGCCAGGTTTGTGAGGTCAACAAGGATTTTATTATTGCCCCCGGCAACACTGCCTGCAATAGCCTGATCCAGGTCAATGGAAGAACTTGCATCAACTTCACCACTGACGGCGATCAGTGCTGCTCCACTTTCTGCTAATGTTTTGATATCTGCCATTGGGTTGTTCATTGTTTTGAATTCAGTTGACTTAAATAAATTTTACTACGAGCATGGTGTGGTCATCATTGAGCTGATCGGTTCCTGTAAAATCATGCAGGGCACCTATCATATGTTCGCGGATACTGCCGGTGGACTGATCACGTTGTGTTTTAAGCAACTCACACAGCCGGTCATAACCAAACTCCTCACCCTCTTCATTACGGGCCTCTGTAATGCCGTCAGTGTACAGCACCATGATGTCGCCGGGATACCAGTTAACGGAACAGGTGTGGATAAGGTTTTCATATCCGGTACTTCTGATCATACCAAGGGCAGTACCTTTATCTGACAGGAAGCCGGTTTTATGATCCTGCCTGTGGTAGAATAAGACCGGACAATGGCCTGCTCTGGCATAGGTGAGGGTTTTTGTTTCATTATCCAGTATAAAATAGACTGCTGAAATGAAGGAACCTCTTTCAAGGCAGTGGGCCAGCGCACTGTTGGCCCTTTTAAAAAAGTTTTTGGGATCAGATGCATCCTGTGCCAGACTGTGAAAGATTCCTTTCATCTGCGACATATGAAAGGCAGCGGTGGTTCCTTTCCCTGAGACGTCAGCGATGATGCCGGCTACTTTTGAAACGGAAATTTTCAATGTATCATAATAATCGCCGCCGACCTCATCTGCGGATTCAGAAAATGCTGACATCTCAAACCAGTCGGCCTGTTCGGGCTTTTGAGGCAAAAGGCTTTTCTGTACCGCTTTAGCAATTTTCAGTTCTTCCTGATAGCGTTCATTTACGATCGCCTCCTCCATAAGCCGAAAGTTTTCAATGGATATACCTGCCTGGTTGGCGAAGGCTGCAGCAATGCGACTCATTTCCCGGTTGAAGCCTTCAGGTAATTCTTTGAGTAAGGCAAGTGAGCCGATGGATTCGCCTTTAACAACAATCGGGAATGCCAGAATGGATCTAAAGGATGTACCGGAGCCGGACATATACCTGGAATGATTCAGTTTTTTATCTGGTCCGGTTTCAAGGATGTTCTCAATCTTTTTCTCACGCAAATGCCCACGAATCTGTCCGACTTCATCTTCAGTTATTCTGAAAGTAAAAATTTTCCTGTTGATATCATTTTCACGGATTTCAAGCCATGCGGCATCTGCTGAAACGCTGCTGACTGAACTATCAAGGAGAATCCGGTAAACACTTTCTTCATTCTTTTCAGTTTGAATAGACTGACTCAGACGTCTGAAATTCACAGCCTCTTCAAGCTTTTGCTCAAATACTGATGATGTAGGCAGATTAAATAATATGACCAGAAAGGAAAAGACCGCATACAAGACAGCAAACAGAAACAGCCCGATATTGAAAATGTGGATTTCAAAACTCAGGAATGCGTTGGTGACTCTGGAAATGGACTCTGAATAAGTGACAACCGTGAAGGAGAAATAAACCAGGTAAAAGATGATAAGGAGTGTGATAAGCAGGGAGCTGAGTTTTTGCCGGAAGTTCAGGTAGGCCACCCATTTCATGTTTGCGCTGAGTACCACGATCATCAGCGCAAGAATTATTGCAAGTCCGTTTTGAAAATTGCTGCTCAGTTTTGGTCCGAGGCTGTCGGAAATCAGTGCGACCACCAGTGTTATATCAAATGCTGTCCATAGCTGTACCACCCATTTTGATTTCTGATAAGTGATAAGTCGTTTCCATCCTGTGTAGGCTGCCAGGAGAAAGCCGATCAGCATGGAGAGGTTGATTTGATAGATCAGGTAGTTGAAGAGGATGTTGGATGCGAGCTTGCTGTTACCGAGGGCAGAGACAATCAGTCGCAGAAAAAGTGAAACGACTGTTGCCACCAGGCCGCTTGCGAATACTTTCCATAATAAATCACTGAAGGAAAGGTTCTCATCCCGCTCTATTTTGATTTTATAATATAAGAACACGGCGACCGTAAACAGGTCCAGCATGATGTGGGGCAGGAATTCAGGTACTCCGGGATTTGCGCCACGCAGATCGCTGAACAGTATGGCCAGATCGGAAAAGACCATGACCATCCAGAAAACGATTGATCCGGCAAGAATAAGACGGTGTGCTGCCTTGTTGGTCATCAGGTCAGGTGAGGGTTCCCTTGGGGAATACAATTATACGAAAAGCTCGAGGGTTCGGTTTCGGAGGGCTTTAAAGTCAGGAGTCCAAAAAATGATTGCAAATTCTGCAGAAACAGAATCGGAATAAAAGGTTGCAATTCAATTGTGTTTTGGGCGTCCGGAGGATGGTTAAAATTTAACTCTGTACTCTAAATTCACAATAAAACCTCTTGTCAAGCCATCTGGCCTGGCCTCTCTGACAATAAAAGGCAGCCCCATATTTAATTGCAGAATGTTTTTGCTGTTTATTTCATAATCCAAAAAAGCATTTCCATTGAGCGTGAGTCCCTGCGACCCTTTAATTTCCTGTTTAACTTCAGATTCATTTGTGTACTTGTCGTTTGTCAGGTGATAAATTGGTAAAAGACTTGGTGTGAATTTAAGTTTCGAACCAATGTTTAGCGGGTAGGATATACGCAATAAGATGTCGCCACTTCTTTCAAACTTATTTGTTGATTGAAATGTTCTTAGTTCAGAGTTGCCCGGATAATCTGCGGCAATAAACTGATTGTCATTTTGTATCAATGGTTGTTGTAATGCAGCCACGAATTGAATTTTCTTAAATTCATACCCAACACCGAATATTAAATCATAGGTCCCCAGACTTGCCTGATAATCCATGGGCAGCGGAAGGTTGTCATTGATTTTATTTGCTTTTGACAGTGGGATTTTTGCACCTAATGTAAATTTTACGCTTTCACTTGCTTTATAATTAGTGTTTATAAAAACGTCTGAAAATCCAAATTCAGAAACTCCATTTCCATTTTGGGCAAGAGATGTCAGTTTTGCGTCGATACTGAAATTGTTATTCAACTGCCTATTATACTCCAGGTAAGTGCCATAAACAGAAATAGAGTTGTCTGCACTCCCGAAGAATGCACCGACTTTGAATTGGTTGTTTAATATTTCTGATGGATCTGTTCCATAAGGCTTAAGACTGTTGATGGTACAAAAGCCCGCGTCACTGCAGCCTTGTCCATTCGTGTTGATTGTTGCCAAAACACAGAGTCCTGTTGCGAATAAAATATATTTCAAGGTGCTCATATTTTGATTTTTTTATGTGTCAGTGAAAAATTGCCATAACCATTTTGGTGATTGCAAGTTGATGTATTTTGGATTACGAGGCCATCAATATACTGTATAGGTTAATGCCATTGAGTCAGATGCCTTTCATGACCAATGCTGTTGTTTTTTGTCATAGGTTAAATTTACAACGCCCGTTTCAAATCTTTCAACATTTGACAAAGTCCAGATTGCCTCTTTTTCAATTTCCGGAAACAAGGGAATACCACTGCCAATTGTTGTTGGAATCAGAGTTAGTATCATTCTGTCCAAAAGTTCTTTATCAAGGAATGATGCAATAAGCCGTCCGCCGCCAATGAGCCAGATATCTTTTTCAGTCTTTTCCTTCAAGTCATTTACAAAGTCTGTTAAATTACTTGAAGTGATAAAAGTGTCCATGGTGGTTGATTTGAAATCCTTGTCAGTTGTCACCACGTAAGAGTTCATGCCGGTGTATGGCCAATCCACTCCGAATCCAAGTATTTCCTTGTAGGTATTTTTGCCCATTATAGTAGCGCCGATAGTACTTAAAAATTGTTTGTAGCCATAGTCTGTTTGATTCGGATTTGGCAAGGCGTATAACCAATCCAGACTTCCGTCTTTTCTCGCTATTTTACCATCGAGTGTAGTTGCTATGTAGAGTATAGTTTTGCTCATTTTTTATGTTTTACTCTTTTGAACCGACTTGCCCTTATATATTACCACTAACTGGCTAAAACTTATTTTCCGGACTGCACCCCACCACGTATCGTCACAGATGCCCCAGTGGTTACAAATATATTTTATTATCAAAACTATCGAATGAAACGCGGCACTCAACAGAAAAATGGAGCAGATTAAAATAACCTGTCCCGGAGCCCAAATTATTATTCTTCGCAATAACACCTAAAAAACAAATCCCTGCCTTCCGGCAAGGATTTGTAAATCCGTAATTCTTAAAAATTATTTCCTGCTGTAATTAGGAGCTTCGCGGGTGATGGTTACATCGTGCGGGTGACTTTCCTGAACACCGGCAGCAGTAATTTCAACAAACCGCGCCTGCTTCAGCTTCGCAATATTTTTTGCGCCCACATAACCCATTCCGGCTTTGAGTCCTCCAACCATCTGGTACAATACTTCAGAAACCATTCCTTTGAAAGGTACGCGTCCTGAAATGCCTTCAGGCACGAGTTTTTTAATGTCATCTTCAGTGTCCTGAAAGTAGCGGTCTTTTGAACCGTCTTCCATCGCTTCAAGCGATCCCATGCCGCGGTAAGTTTTGAACCTTCTTCCTTCATAGAGTACTACTTCGCCGGGTGCTTCTTCAGTACCTGCAAGAAGTGAGCCAATCATCACGCAATCGGCGCCGGCGGCAATGGCTTTGACCAGATCGCCGGAGAAACGAATGCCTCCATCGGCGATGACTTTGCAGTCGGTGTTGCGCACAGCTTTGGCAGCTTCGTAAACAGCTGAAAGCTGAGGCAGTCCGACGCCTGCTACCACTCGGGTAGTGCAGATACTTCCGGGGCCCACACCTACTTTGATTGCATCAGCACCGGCACGCGCCAGCACTTTGGCTGCTTCTCCGGTGGCAATGTTCCCGACAACAAGATCAAGGTCAGGGAATTTTTTCTTCACCCGTTTTGCAGCATCTATCACGCCTTTGGAGTGGCCATGCGCTGTGTCAATACTGATGATGTCAACACCTGCACCTTTTAAAGATTCGATGCGCTCAAGAATATCGGGCGTAACACCTACGGCTGCACCTGCACGGAGTCTTCCGTACTCATCATGACAGGCGTTGGGTTTATTTTTTTTCTTCTGAATGTCCTTATATGTAACAAGTCCGGTGAGCTTTCCCTTCTTATTAACGATAGGAAGTTTTTCAATTTTGTATTTCTGAAGAATCACTTCAGCCTTTTCCAGTGTGATGCCTTCAGGAGCCGTGATGATGTTTTCTCGTGTCATAATATCCTGCACAGGAATAGACATATTTTTCTGAAAGCGCAAATCACGGTTTGTGATGATGCCGAGAAGATGTCCTTTCTCATCAACAACAGGAATGCCTCCGATCTTGAATTCACGCATGATCTTTTCGGCATCACGTACGATTGCGCCAATCTGAAGGGTGACGGGGTCCTGGATCATTCCGCTTTGGGATCGTTTCACTTTCCTGACCTGCTCGGTTTGCTGGGAGATGGACATATTCTTATGAATAAATCCAAGACCGCCCTCCAGCGCCATGGCAATGGCGAGATTGGCATCCGTTACGGTATCCATTGCGGCGGATACTATCGGAATGTTCAGGCGGATATTTTTAGTCAGGAATACCCCGGTATCTGTTTCGCGAGGCAGCACCTCCGAGTAGGCGGGCACCAGCAAAACGTCGTCGTAAGTAAGGGCTTTAAAGAGAAATTTGGATGATTCTAGCGCCATAGCAAATAATCAGGTTGATTCCGTTATTTGCCGGTCAAAGTTATAGGAAAGGGTTGGTTCTTCCATCAGAACGCCTGGAATTACCTCTTATTTTTGACTTTAACCTCACAAAATGCTCCTGATTCTGACTATCGCAGCCATGCTGTACTTTCAAAATGCTCCTGAGCAGGGGAAGGCGTTCAATTATTCGGATAAACTCGCAGACAAGCCATTGGCAGGAGGCGGTGTGTACCGTAAGGAAGATTTTACCTGAGCACATCGTACGATGTCCTTTCGCGCAAAGGTGCTTGTGACTAATCTGGGAAACGGAAACTCAGTGGAAGTGGTTATATCCGACAGGGAACCTTTTGTGAAAGGCTGCATAATAGATTTGTCTCGCGCAGCAGCTGAGAAGCTTCAGATGATTGCTCAAGTTGTTGCAGCGGTAAAGGTGGAAGTGCTGTCAGCGCAGTAGTCAGGAGATATCCCTGTATTGTATGCTGTGCATTGCAGCATACCGGCCATTGAGGTTTATTAATTCCCTGTGCGTACCGGACTCTGCAATCTCTCCTTTCTCCAGAACAATGATGCGGTCGGCTTTCTGAATGGTACTCAACCGGTGTGCAATTACAATGGAGGTGCGGTTTGACATCATTTTTCCTATGGCTTCCTGAATCATCTCCTCCGTATCATGATCCACCGATGAGGTGGCCTCATCAAGAACCAGAACTTTCGGGTCGTAGACCATCGCACGAATGAAGGAAATCAGTTGGCGCTGGCCAACCGAAAGGGTTGAGCCGCGCTCCATTACATTATAATTCAGTCCTCCCGGAAGTTTTTCAATAAACTTTCTGGCGCCCACCATTTCGGCGGCATGAAGGATCATGTCGTCAGTGACATCCGGATTGTTCAGTGTAATGTTGTTGCGTATGGTGTCGCTGAACAGAAAAACATCCTGCAGGACGACTCCTATATTTTTTCTTAAAAAACTGAGATTAAAATTGCGGATGTCCTGCCCGTCAATTTCAATTTTTCCTTTTGATGTTTCATAAAATCGGTTGAGCAGACCAATAATGGTTGACTTTCCTGCGCCTGTGGATCCAACGAGTGCGATTGTCTCCCCAGGTTTTATATCCAGATTTACTCCTTTCAAAACATAATCTTCATCCTTATAGGCGAACCACACTTCCTCAAAGCGGACTGATCCTTTTAATGATTTATATTCCACAGTGCCCTCAGGCATCAAGTGCTGTTTGTCATCCAGTAAATTGATAATTCTTGAAGAGCTTACAATACCCATCTGAAGTGTGTTGTAGCGGTCCGCTATCATACGGATTGGCCGAAAGAACATCTGAATGTACATGATGAATGCCGTGAGCGTGCCGATGGTGATACCTGTTGTTTCAGGATTCAGAGCACCTTTTGCGCCATACCACATCAGCAAACCGATGCCCATTGCACTGATGATTTCTGCAACGGGATAATAAATGGAGTAATATAACACAGAGCGGAGGTTGGAGTCCAGATGCTCTTTATTGATTACTTTGAATTTTTCCATCTCCCTTTTTTCGGCGGCAAAAATCTGGACGATGGACATACCGGTGATATGTTCCTGAACAAAAGTGTTCAGGTTGGCAACGGCGTTGCGAACATCATTGAATGCCACTTTGATTTTTTCCTTGAAAATGTAAGTGGCAATCAGCATCAATGGCACAGTGCTCAGGCTGATAAGTGCCAGCTTCCAGTCGGTCCAGAACATGAAACCAAGGATAAAAATGATCTGCAACAGGTCGCCTGCCATGGCTGCAAGACCTTCGCTGAAAACATCGGCAAGACTTTCAACATCTGAAATGGTTCGTGTTACCAGCCGGCCAATCGGAGTACGGTCAAAAAACTGCAGCCGGTGGCGGATCAGGTGATCATAAAGTTTTACCCGGATGTCGCGGATAATAAATTGCCCGATGCGACCTGATAAATAAGTGTGTATGTACTGGGCAACAGACTGAATACCGAGCAGGACCATCAGAATAATCATAATGTCCACCAGACCTTTGTAATTGCCGGTGGCGACATCATGATCGAGTGTATATTGAATGAGAAAAGGTCGGAGCGGTCCGAGTATTCCAAGCAAAACTGTGAGCAGGACGACCATCCAGAATCTGCTGCGGTATGGCGTAACAAAATCCATAATCCGCTTCAGGACCTTGAAGTCAATAATGTTACCGCTGCTTACGTTTTCCTTCTCCACTTCCTTCCCTTAGAACTTTTCAGGATGATTTTTTAAAACTCAATACGCACTTTTCAATGATATCTGCACATTCATGGATCTGATCTGTGGTGATTACCAGTGGAGGCGCCAGCCTTATAATATTTCCATGCGTTGGTTTTGCAAGCAATCCGTTTTCCATGAATGAGACGCAGAGATTCCAGGCTGTTTCACTTTCCGGATGATCATTGATCACGATGGCATTCAGCAGACCTTTTCCTCTTACCAGTCGGATGAGGTCTGTTTTTGCAATCATTGCATTCATCCTTTCTCTGAAAATAATGCCTTGCTTTTCGGCATTTTCAGCAAGTTTTTCATCTCGGACCACACGCAGTGCTTCAATGGTTACAACACTTGCCAGTGGATTTCCTCCGAAGGTAGAACCATGTTGTCCGGGTTGAAGCACACCCATGACCTCATCGTTGGCCAGTACGCAGCTGACAGGCATTGTTCCACCTGAAAGCGCTTTTCCGAGTATCAGGATATCAGCATGAACATTCTCATGATCGGAAGCCAGCATTTTTCCTGTGCGAGCAATACCAGTCTGAATTTCATCCATCATCAGCAGCACTCTGTTTTTGCGGCATATTTCCTCAGCTGCTTTCAGATAACCCGGCTCCGGAACATAGACGCCTGCCTCGCCCTGAATTGGTTCAAGCCATAGTCCGCACACATGCGGATCCGCGAGGGCTTCTTCAAGATCCTGAATATTGTCGTAGTCGACCAGTTTGAATCCCGGCATCATCGGACCAAAACCTGATGTAGCGGAAGGATCGGTTGATGCGGAAATGATGGTGGTTGTCCGCCCGTGAAAGTTTTTCCTTGCGGCCACAATAATGGCTTTGTCTGCCGGAATGCCTTTAACGGTATAGCCCCATTTACGAGCAAGCTTGATGGCAGTCTCATTGGCTTCGGCGCCGCTGTTCATAAACAGAGACTTGTCATATCCGAATGTCTCACAAACAGTTTTTTCTGCGACCCCGAGTTTGTCGTTATAAAATGCCCGGCTGCAAAGCGTGAGTTGTTGTGCCTGGCGGATAAATGCGGCCGTGATGTCAGGGTGACAATGACCCTGATTAACTGCGCTGTATGCGGAAAGAAAGTCAAAGTATCTTTTGCCCTCTACATCAAAAACAATCACACCCTCACCTTTAGAAAGGACAACCGGCAGCGGGTGATAATTGTGTGCGCCATACCGGTATTCAAGTGCGATGGCCTCCCGGGCAGAAGATACAGTTTTAACCATAAGATTGATAAGTTCCAAAATTACTCAAATTCAGGGAGTTTGGATTTTCAAAACCCATTTCAGAGGCAATAAAATTTTTGGATTGCCGGCTGGCATCCTAACTTGCATCTCCACAAAAAAATAAAGTTATGTTCAGAAAATTCATCAGTTATTCTTTTCCGTTCATGATTGTTTTCTTTCTGAGCGGTTGTGTTTCAAATAAGGTTGTGAATGATCCCTCCGGCGACTGGGATTTCACAGTTTCGGGCACCCCTTATGGCGCTATCAAGGGCACAATGAAAATTTCTGCTGCTGCCGGAGTTTATGTGGCTAAGATGAAGGCCATGGGTGATGAACTTGAAATGAATCCGATGAAGTTTGATCCAAAGACCGGTAAGGCTACAGGGTCATTCTCTTTTCAGGGAAACTCTGTGATGTTTGATGCTGTTCATACAGCCGGCGCCATGAATGGAAATCTTTCTGCCGGTGGCGCTGATTTTGTTTTTCAGGCTTCAAAAGTTGTTGCGTCAGGAACTAAATGATGTTCTCTTTTAATGGCTACCAGAATTACAGGCGACAGTAAATTGAAAAAGTTAATTGTTGTTGGCGACCGTGTGCTGATCCGTCCTGCACGCGAGTCGGAAAAAACCGACAGCGGACTTTATCTGCCTCCCGGTGTACAGGAAAAGGAAAAAATTCAGCGTGGTTATGTAATCAAAACAGGGCCGGGCTATCCTTTGCCAATGCCTGCGGATGAAGAGGATTCATGGAAGGGCCAGCAGGATCAGGTGAAATATCTTCCGTTGCAGGCTCAGGAAGGCGACTTGGCTATTTTTCTGCAAAAGGGTGCTGTGGAGGTTATGTATGAGAAAGAAAAATATTTCATTGTCTCGCAGGCATCTATACTGATGCTGGAGCGGGAGGAAGATCTGATCTGAAATATGGCAGGAGGACTTTCGCTCGGGGCACTCAGGAACGGGAAACGCTATTTTCTGATCAACTTTGGTGAACGTCATGACTTTGAAGTTGAGTTTATTATGGGAAATGACGATTTCAGAGTTAAGGATCTTATTACGCTTGAGCGTTATATGCTGCTTGACCTGATCAGGTATGGTAAAGGACCTGATTTTGAAATCAGGGAATTAGAAGAATAAATCTGTTTTTTTATGATCATAATTGCTGACAGCGGAGGATCTAAAATTGACTGGCGCCTGGTGCGCAGGGATGGTAAAATTTCCCAGGCTCATAGCCCGGGCTTCAATCCCTATTACCAGCCCATAGAGGATCTTGATCAAAGCATCAGGGATAATATTGTGGCCCTTGCAGATGAAACAGTCACCAAAGTCTTCTTTTATGGAGCCGGGGTTTCTTCAGAAAAAAATCAGCAGGTAATCCGCGAAGCATTTACAACATACTTTAAAGAAGCAGTCACATTTGTAGGCTGGGATTTGCTGGCGGCAGGAAGGGCTTTGTGCGGCACGGAACCGGGAATTGCCTGCATCATGGGTACAGGCTCAAATTCATGTCTTTACAATGGGAAAGACATTGTTCATGTAGTGGCGAACTTAGGATGGATTCTTGCTGATGAGGGTTCAGGCTCTAACATCGGACGAAAGTTTTTGTTTGAATATCTGCGCGGAAAACAACCCGATTCGGTTGCCAAAAAATTCAGGGAGCAGTACCCGCTAACAAGAGAGGAATTTCTTGAAAAGGTTTATCAGGGCGATCGCCCAAGTGCCTTTCTGGCAAGTTTCACCAGATTCATCAATGAAAATATTAATGATGAATACTGTTATCAACTTGTGTATCGTTGTTTCACAGAATTCTATGAGGAAGTGGTGATGAGATATGAGGGATACCGGGATCATAAAGTTCACTTTACCGGCTCCATTGCATATCACTTCAGCGACATATTGAGAAGAGTCGGTGCAGATAAAGGCATTACAGTCCGGCACATCATGGAAGGCCCCATTGCCGGCCTGACACTTTATCATCAGAATGAAGTATGAAAAAAAAATCAGGGATCACCTCCACGGAGTCTGCATCCAATTATGATGCGCTTGAGCGGATGTCTGTGCGTACCATTCTTGACAATATCAACCGCGAGGATCAGAAGGTTCCTCATGCAGTGAAAAAAGTTATTCCTGCAATCACAAGACTGGTCAGGGTGATTACAGAAAAAATGGAGCGCGGCGGAAGGTTATTTTATATAGGATCCGGTACAAGCGGCAGACTTGGAGTAGTGGATGCATCTGAAATTCCGCCTACCTATGGAATGCCTCACGGCCGGGTCATTGGTCTGATCAGTGGCGGTGACCGCGCGATCAGAAAAGCGGTTGAGAATGCAGAGGATGATTCAAGGCAGGCCTGGAAAGATCTAATGAAATTTAAAATTAACAGTGATGATATTCTGATTGGAATTGCTGCATCCGGGCGCACACCCTATGTGATTGGTGGGGTAAAAGATGCGGCTGATCAAGGAATTATTACAGCATGCATTACCTGCAACAAGGGCAGTAAACTTGCTGCGGCAGTAGATTATCCGGTTGAAGTGGTAGTAGGACCTGAATTTGTAACAGGTTCTACCCGTATGAAGGCTGGCACAGCACAAAAGCTGGTTTTAAATATGATTTCTACGGCAGTGATGATCAGGCTTGGTCGGGTCAAAGGCAATAAAATGGTGGACATGAAGCTCACCAATAAAAAACTTGTTGAAAGAGGTGTTCGTTTTGTGATGGAGGAGACAGGAGTGAGCGAAGCAAAGGCAAAATCTGCTTTACTCAGGTATGGATCTGTTCGCAGGGCAACCGCTACTCTGAAATCAAAAAAATCTTAAATCATTTTGCATTATTATTTTTGCAACGCTTTAATTAATTACTGATCGGTTATGAAACTCAAAAAAATACTTTTTATAGCACCTGTTTTTGCCTTTGGGGCATTAATGATGAGTTCTTGTCTGGATACTTCTGCGGATGTTTTATCAGAGTTTATTGACCTGCTCCGTCAAGACACAATTGCCATTAATAAGTATGTCAAGAAAAATAATCTTTCACCAAGGATTGATGTCAATGGAATACGGTTTGTAATTACTCGTCTTGGCAATGGAGTACCACCGCGGGTTTATGATGAGGTGGAAATTACCTATGAAGGCCGTTTTCTAAATGATGAGGTGTTTGACGAAGGAAATGTAAATGGCCAGGTGGGTGGGTTTGTAAGTGGCTTTTCCACTGCCTTGCAGCTGCTGCCACCCGGAACAAGTGCCATCCTGATCATTCCTTCTGTTTATGCTTACGGCGCTTCCGGTAACCCTGCCGGTAATATTCCGGCCAATGCACCTCTGATTTTTGATATGGCGCTGAATAAAGTTGTACGTACGACCAGCCAGGGTCCGCTGCTGGTGTCGGATACAACAGCCATCCGAAATTATCTTGATGCAAATAATATTACAGGAACAATTAAAGATCCATCAGGTCTTCGCTATCAAATTATTAATGAGGGTACCGGAAATTCTCCAGGCTTGTATGATCGGGTGAAAATTAGTTACTCCATAAAACTACTCTCTAACAATCAGCTTGTGACCTCCGGCACTTCGGAGCGCGGACCAACATTTGATGCATGGGTAGTGAATTATCTGCCCGGTGTTCAGATCGTTTTGAGAAAACTCAAGCCCGGCGGTCGTGCTACAATTTATATCCCCTCTGAATTGGGTTACGGACCTACCCCATTTCCATTTATACCCGGTAATTCAAACCTGATCTATGAACTGGAGCTGGTTTCAGTAGAACCGGAATAACCCCCGCCTCAGGCCCATTTTCAGAAATAAAAAAGGGAGGACTAGTACCTCCCTTTTTTTGCCTGCTTTTCAGCTCTTTTTTCCTTGAGTGTTTTTTCAGCTTTTTTCTTTGTTTCCTTTCGGGCGTCTTGTGCTTTTGCCATAAGATTTTAATTTATTATATAAATCTAATTAACAGTTGCGAAGATTTCAAAACAGATCATTTTGAGTTACTGATTTCTGTCACCCTGTTCCATACTCTGAACAGATTACCGGAACAGATTTTTTCAATATCAGAATCGCTGTAGCCTCTCTTCAGTAGCTCCCTGATAAGCACTGGGTAGGTTGACACGTCCTCCAGCCCCGCCGGGAGATTACCGCCAACACCATCATAATCCGAACCGAGTCCAACGTGGTCAATACCTGCAATTTTTACCACATGATCTATATGGTTGGCCACTGTTTCAACATTAACAGGATTTGGATGTGTCGCCCGGAATTTCCGGATCACAGGCTCTGCAGCAGGATCTTCCTCCTCTAAACCTTTTGATTTAAGCAGCTCACTTAGTTCTCCGGAAAGTCTCCGTGCAGTGGAGTCCAGAAAGCTGGGATAGTAATTGATCATCACCACGCCCCCGTTGTCCTTCATGCGTGCAATCATATCGTCGGTCAGATCCCGTTTCACCATTGGGGCAAAGTGACGGCAGGAAGAATGTGAGGCGATGACCGGTGCTTTGCTGATTTTCATGACCTGATAAAAAGTGCTGTCATCAACGTGGGAAATATCCACCATCATTCCCAGTCGGTTCATCTCTGCAACAACTTTTTTTCCGAAGGGACTGAGTCCATTCCAGGTATGTGTTTTATCTCCGGAGGCATCGCATATCTGATTGTCTTTATTGTGCGTGAGGGTTATGTACCGGATGCCCCGGTCATAGAAATATTTCAGATTTGCGAGGTCTTTGCCGATAGGCGCCCCGTTTTCCATGCCCATGGGCAGTGAAATTTTTCCTTCTCTGAAATTGCGGACGACATCTTCAGGTGTTCCCGCAGCGGCAAATTTATCGGGGAGCAGACGGATGATGGATTCAACCTGCCCCATAAGAGAATCAGCAAGTGCTCTTCCGTATCCCGGCGCCTCCTGATCTTTGACAGGGATATAAATACTCATAAAGGGTGCATTCAGCCCGCCTTTTTTTGCTCTTACAAAATCGAATTCACCCATCGTGGTTTGAATGAGCGTATCAATGGTGGCCTGGCTGATGACAACCTTTTTTTCCTGAAGCATATAGGGAAGGTCCACATGACCATCAGCAATAATCAATGTCTGAGCCAGGCTGTCAGCTCTGGCGGAGAGCGGATCAGGCAGTGTTTCCTCAGCTTTTTTTTCAGGGGCACAGTGCCAGAGTAATAATAAGAGCGGGAGCAATTTGATATTTTTCATGATCAGTGATGTTCAAGTAACATGAAAGATAGCAGATCGCATTGAAAAAAGTAATTTGCATGTTCAGTATATGATAACCGAATGTCTGATCAGTTTTATACCCGCTCACAACTGGCTTTGAGAAATGGTCAGGACCGCCCTGAGATATGGGTTGCTTTTAAGGGACTGATTTATGATGTAACGATTTCAAAGATGTGGCGCAATGGAAAGCATTATGAGCATTGGGCAGGGCAAGACCTTACAGAAGAGCTTGAGGATGCGCCCCACTCAGAGCGCGTGTTTGAAAAATTTAAAGTTATCGGCAGACTGGAAAAATAATCCGGTTCAGAAACGAGCCCCCGACTTTTCAGATATCTACTTCAGGAATATTCCTTTTTTATATTCAACCCTGATTAAAGTTAAACCTTCAGGTGCTACGTTGGCTCCGGCTTTTTTTCGATTTCGCTGATTAATAATTTCTTTGAAATCCTTTACTGTTATTTTGCCGGTGCCTACATCCAGCAAGGTTCCAACAATGGCTCTGACCATTCCTCTGAGAAAACGGTTGGCAGTGATCTCAAAAACAATTTCTGAGCCTTTTGATTTCCATACTGCCTTCGTGATGTTGCACTTGAAGTGATTCACATCCGTCTTTACCTTACTGAAGCATTCAAAGTCATGCTCACCCAAAAGCAGATCTGCAGCTGACTGCATTTTTTTTATATCCAGCGACTTGAAAAAATGCAGGGCATGGCCGATTAGGAGCGGATTTTTTTCAGTGGTGATGCGATACCGGTAGGTCCGGCGAATGGCATCATACCGTGCACTGGCATCATCTTTTACCCGACGGATGCTGTGGATGGCAATGTCACGGGGAAGAAACGAATTAAGTTTGTGTAAAAGGTCTTCCCTGCTGAAGGCCTCGGTAAGGTCGGTGTGAAAAAACTGTGTTGCACAATGAACCCCTGTATCTGTGCGTCCACTTCCGACAATCTGAACCGGTCTTCTGAAAATTTTACTGAAAACATCCTCCAGTACTTCCTGCACACCCGTGCCATTGGGCTGTGTCTGCCATCCGTTATAGGCCGTGCCCAGATAAGAAACTTCAAAAAACCAACGCATATACAAAAGTACAAAGCATAATGGAGGTTGGCTGTGGGCACGGACTTGTTTACTTTTGCGCCCTGATAACTATAAGATTATGTGGCAAAGAATTCAGACTGTATTTTTAGCATTAAATGTCGTTTGCATGGCGGCAGGATTATTTTTTCCAATCTGGGCAGGACAGGAAAATGGTGTTGGTTTCAGGCTTGATCCCCTTCATTTTACTGAATTCCGTGAGGATGGAGAAACTAATATTTATTTGCCATATAGCATCACTGCATTGCTGATGGCTGCAGCTGCAACAATCTCTTTTATGGAGATTCGTAAATTCGAAGACCGGCATACTCAGATCAAAATGGGCACACTGAATTCACTTGTCCTTATGGGGGCTATGATCAGCGCGGTTCTGTTTGCCAATCAGCTGTCCACTGAGCATCCTGAGCAGTGGACTTATGGTCCGACACTTTATATTTTATTTGCCGGTGTCACTTTTAACTGGCTTGCAGTACGATTCATCCGCAGAGATGAGAAGATCGTCCGGGATGCTGATAAGCTGAGGTAAGATTTAAATTAAAATTGTAATCACTAAATCAATAAATTATGGCATTCACCAAATTTGGCGACCTTACAGCACATACAAACGGGGAACTTCCTGCAGTAGGATCAAAACTCCCGGCCTTTACGCTTACCGGCAATGATATGACTGAATTTTCATCTGAACATTTTGCAGGTAAAAAAATCATCCTCAACATTTTTCCGAGTATAGATACCGGCGTATGCTCGGCCTCAGTACGTGAATTCAATAAGCGTGCTACAACAGTGACAAATGTGGCGGTGATCTGTGTTTCAAAAGATCTACCATTTGCAATGAAGCGTTTCTGCGGGGGTGAAGGGGTTGAGCATGTGACTACAGCTTCAGATTTCCGTGATCTTGGATTTGCAAAAAATTATGGTGTCCTTCTTACCGACAGCAAGTTCAAAGACTTGTTTGCCCGTGCGGTGGTAGTTGCCGATGAAAATGGAATCGTTCGCCATACCGAGCTTGTTCCTGCCATTGGCCAGGAGCCAAACTATGACGCTGCTTTTGCTGCACTTTAAATTTTAATCTATGATCCGTAAAATTTTCGCCGCCTGCCTTCTGATGTATTCTTCTTGGTGCGCAGGACAGGAGACCTATTACCTGACTGCAGAGCGCGTATTTGACGGAGATCAGATGCAGAAAGACTGGGCGGTAATTGTACGAGCGGGGAAAATACTGCAGGCAGGACCAAAAAATACGGTCAGACAACCTGCAGGTTCCATACTTATAACAAGACCTAACAGTACCCTTATTCCCGGACTGATTGAAGGCCACTCTCATTTATTACTATATCCTTACAACATCACTGACTGGGATACTCAGGTACTGAAGGAAACGGACACCTACCGTACCGCAAGGGCGACCGTCCACGCGCGTAATACGCTGATGGCAGGGTTTACAACAGCCCGTGACCTTGGAACTGAAGGTGCAGGCTATGCGGATGTTGCATTGAAACGGGCTATTGATGAAGGCATTATTCCGGGGCCCAGACTTATGGTGGCAGGCCGGGCCATTGTTTCAACAGGTTCTTACGGACCCAAAGGATATGATCATGATATGGAGATTATGCTCGGAGCGGAGCCCGCAGACGGCAATGATCTCATTCGCGTTGTAAGAGATCAGATTGGCAAGGGAGCAGATTTCATTAAAATTTATGCTGACTACCGGTGGGGCAGGGAAGGAGAAGACCAGCCCTCTTTTACCCTGGAAGAGCTGAAGCTTATCAATGAAGTTACCCGCAGCAGCGGACGGGTTATGGTTTGTCATGCGAAATCCAAAGAGGCGATGCGCAGGGCTGTACTCGCCGGTGCCGAGACCATCGAACATGGTGATTTCATTGATGTGGAAACAGGAAAGCTGATGAAGGAACATAATGTGACCTACTTTCCCACCATTGCAGCGGTGGATATGATTTCACAGTATCGTGGCTGGGTAAAAGGTAAAACTGTTGAGCCAGAGCGCGTGACCATCAAGAAAAAAAGTTTTAAGGATGCCATCGCTTCCGGCGTGGCCATTGGCATGGGCGGAGACGTTGGTGTTTTTCCGCATGGAGAAAATGTTCTTGAGATGGAGCTGATGGTGGAGTACGGGATGGAGCCACTTCAGGTACTGCGGGCTGCCACTTCAGTCAATGCAAAAGCATTTCACCTTGAGGACAAACTTGGATTTATCAAGCCCGGACATCTTGCGGATCTGGTATTTGTGTCAGGGGATCCGGTTAAAAATATTTCTGATCTTCGTAAAGTTACCTTCGTAATGAAAGAAGGTAAAGTGGTCAGAGATGAGAAATAATAAGCCAGCCTGAATGAAGCCGGTCAGGTATTTCAGATTTTTCTGATCAGTTCCGTAAAGAGTTTTGTTAGTGCGGGTTCTGCTTTGCCCGCCACCTCAATAATTTCAGACAGCACTGCCGGCTTAAGATGGTCCGGGTCGCAGTCGTCTGTGAGCACTGAAACAGCTGCACATGGTAGTTTCATGTGATTGGCCACGAGCACCTCAGGAACCGTACTCATACCTACTGCATCAGCACCAATGCGGTGCAAAAACCTATATTCTGCCCGCGTTTCAAGGTTTGGCCCCATGACAGCCACGTAGACTCCTTTGCGAAGTGATATACCGTTTTCTGTTGCTGTTGATTCAAGCAGCGCATTCAGTTCAGGATCATAAGGACAGCTCATATCGGGGAAACGGGGACCAAGTTCGTCGTTGTTTTTGCCTCTCAGCGGGTTATCCGGCTGCAGATTGATATGATCATCAATCAGCATCAGTTCACCTTTTTTCCATGACAGATTCATATTGCCTGCTGCATTTGAGATCAGCAGTCTTTTTATGCCAAGCATCTTCATCACACGGACGGGAAAAGTTATTTGCTGCATGGAGTAGCCTTCGTAATAATGAAACCTCCCCTGCATGGCAACGACAGGTTTTCCGTGTACATACCCAAAAATCAGTTTACCCTTGTGTGACTCAACCGTTGAAACAGGAAAGTGCGGAATCTCGTGGTAGTCTATGGCTGTAATATTCTCAACACCTGCTACAAAACCCTTTCCTAGACCTGTTCCCAGAATAATACCTGTTTCAGGTTTGATGTTTGTTTTGCTTCGTATGAATTCAACGGATTGGTTCAGCAGTTCTGTCATTGTAATTTTAATCTCTCTGCAAGATACCAACCGCTGACTTATCCTTCATGGAATATGATCATGCGGAATTCATGAGGGTTGTTATATTTGACTTTCCACTCCTTACCCATGAAAAAAAATTTTGTTTCGCTTCTGATATTCACGACGGTTGCTGCCTTTGCGCAATCCTTCAATAATCTTCCTGTCCTTACTCAGAAGCCGCCGTTGCACGGCCGGCACTGGATGGCCATCACCGGAAAACCACTTGCTGCAACGGCAGGGGCCATGATTTTTTCAAAAGGAGGAAATGCTGTTGATGCTGCCTGCGCAATGCTGGCTGCTACCTGTACCATGTGGGATGTACTTAGCTGGGGCGGAGAAACGCAGGCACTCATATATAATCCCAACACGAAAAAAGTTATAGCCATTAATGCACTTGGTGTTGCTCCAACCGGTGCGACGGCAGATTTTTTTAAGAACAAGGGAATGAAATATCCCCCGGAGTTCGGACCGCTCGCGGCTGTCACGCCCGGAACGCCCGGCGGACTGCTTACCATGCTCGCAGAGTACGGCACGATGAGCCTGAAAGAGGTGCTCGCCCCTGCACTTCAGATGGCAGAAGGTTATCCGATTGAAGCGCAGACCGCAAACTCCATTGAACGGGCTAAGGATCGTATTAAGCAGTGGCCTTACTCCAAAAAAGTATTCCTTACCCACCCCGGTGAAAAAAGAGAAGCACCGAACGCAGGAGAGATTTTTGTGCAGAAAGACCTTGCAGCCACTATTCAGAAAATGATTGAGGCCGAGCAGACTGCACTGAAAAAAGGTAAGAGCCGAAAGGAAGCCATCTATACTGCATACGATCGCTTTTATAAAGGTGACATTGCAAAGGAGATTGTAAGGGGTACCCGTGAACAAGGTGGATTGTTTACCGAAAAAGATCTTGCTGAATGGAAGGTAAAAATTGAAGAGCCAACAGTAACAAGCTACCGCGGCATTGATGTTTATAAGCTCCAGCCCTGGACACAGGGACCTGCCATGTTGCAGACGCTGAACATCCTTGAAAATTTTGACCTTAAATCAATGGGTTATAATTCAACCCGGTATATCCATACAGTATATCAGGCAATGAATCTTGCCTTCGCGGATCGCGATTTTTATTACGGTGATCCTGCTTTTGCACCTGAAGAGCCGATCATTGGATTGCTTTCAAAAGAGTATGCGAAGGAGCGCAGTATGCTGATCAATCCGGACAAAAACGATTTGAGCGCAGCACCGGGTGATCCATATCCATTTGAAGGGAAGCAGAATCCTTACCTTGAATTGTTGCAGGGCTGGAAGAACCGGCAGTCTTCAACGTTGCCATACAGTCCCCTTTCTGAGAAATACCTCGAGGAATTTACGGCGGGCACAACATCTGTTGAGGCTGCAGATAAGGAGGGTTGGGTTGTGTCCATTACGCCGAGTGGCGGGTGGGTTCCGGCATGTATTGCAGGTAATACAGGAGTTGGCCTTAGTCAGCGGATGCAGTCTTTTGTGCTGGACCCTGCTGAAAATCCATTTAATGTTGTTGAGCCGGGTAAGCGGCCAAGGGTAACGCTTACACCGAGTATGGCTCTGAAAGACGGGAAGCCTTTCCTGTCATTTGCCAAACAGGCCGGCGATGAGCAGGATCAGCTGCTGATTCAGTTTTTCCTGAATATGGTGGAATTTGGTATGACTGTTCAGGAATCCTGTGAGGCACCCAGTTTCAAAACCCTTCAGATGTTTTCAAGCTTCGGGGCTCATGAAAAAACGCCCGGTGGACTGATTCTTAACAGTGCCATGCCTACCTGGGTGAGGAAGGATCTTTCCAGGATGGGTTATAAGCTTTCTTATCAGGACCGTACCTCGGGTCCGATTAACGCGATATGGTTTGATTGGGCCAATGGCACTTTTTGGGGAGGATCCAGTAACCATGGTGAGGACTACGGGATTTCCTGGTAGTTTATTATTTTCTGGTACCTCTTTACAGACAGGAAATTGAAAACCCTTCTATTATCGGGATTTCCTTTTTTATCATTTTGACGGACCACAGATTCAAAATTGACAGGAGTTAAAACTTCAGTTGTAACGCTTGTCCTCCGGTATATTAGCAACCTCAGTGAAAAACTCAGCAACCTTTTGTGCCGTTGCATTGAAAAACTTTTCTCCTTTTTCCGCGCTTGCTTTATAAGGATTACCCACGCCGGTATCTTCCGTAACAGCGGTCCAGCGGCGTTCCGCCCAGGCCCAGCCCTCCTGCATGGCCGTGTATGCAAATGTTTTTGCAGCGCCATCTCCTGCTTCAGTCAGCGGAAGCACCAGTTCAGGGGTAAGGTGCATGATAACGCTCGTCTCCATTTCACCGGCATGATCATCCTTGTTTTCAAAAAACCCTTTTTGATCCACGGCCTTAAACCAGTTACAGGTGCACAAAAACATTTTTGGAAACTTCAGCCCCAGTTCACGGATGGCATTATTAAAATGGTTGGCGCCATGACTGTTAAATATTACAAGTTTGTAAATGCCCTGACGGTTCAAAGTATCAACCACATCATGCAGAATAGCCAGCTGGGTAGAGGGATTCATGTTGATGTCAAGCGTCACATCAAATTGTCCGGTATTCACGCCAAAGGGTATGGCCGGCAGCATAATGACTTTAACGCCTTTCTCCCAGGCAATTCTGGCGCCTTCAGCTGCAACAGATTCGGCTTCTATGATATCAGTTCCGTAAGGGAGATGGTAATTGTGGGCTTCCGTTGCACCCCATGGTAATACCGCAAGCTCAAATTTTGTTTCACGGATTGCTTTCCAGTTTGTCTCTTTTAAAATGTATGGCCGCATATCGGTTTATAAAAACTTTGAAATAAACAGGTCAAAAACTTCAACCAGGATCAGTGCAATAATGATCCATTCAAGAAGACTGTTTTCCCGCTGGTTGTAAATCTCCCGGAAGGTATCCAGATTTTCACTGATGGTCTTCAGGGTATATTCAATTTCACTGAAGCGGATTCTCAGATCGAGCTGCTTCTGAAGTCCGCGGTGGAGTTTGTCCAGGAATTCATCATCCCACACAAGATCAGGGGCATCAAATATGTACACATTGTCCGCGATCTCATTTTTTGTACCGAGCGCACGGCCAATGAACTTCATCATGCTCAGCCTGTTCATGCTGAGCTTTCCTTTTGACTCCAATTCGCGGGTGAAGCCTTTCACTTCATCCAGTAACCCCTCCGTAATATGATTGTAATGATCCAGTGCAACAGACTGTGCAAGGCTCAGCATGGTAATACGCAAAACCTTTTGATCCAGGTGATCTACCAGAATGCGGTCAAACTCAAAATTTACGCCCGACTCAGAATCAATTTCAATTTGATGATCATCCCTGATCCATGTTGAGATGGGATTTTTTAAATAAGGGGAAAGTGATTTTACCGCAATTCGTATCTCTTCTTCGGAGTGACCTGAAAAGACCATCACCCCGTAATTGAAAAAATACTGAAAGCGATCTCCTCCAAGAGATATCAACAACTCAGTCGGTGTTTCAACGGCCGGCTTTACATCCAGAAATCCACGGATTCCTTTGATGTCAAGCTGTCTTGCCACCAGGATGGCCGATATACTGACCGGATTATTTTGGTTCATGATTGAAGTTTAACCTTCCGTCTCAACGATCACGACCTTTTCCATCACATCACCTGCGCGGATCTGATCAATGACTTCAAGACCTTCAAAGACCTTTCCGAAAACGGTGTGGTTACGGTCCAGGTGAGCAGTGCTTTTTCTGGAGTGACAGATAAAAAACTGAGATCCGCCGGTATCACGGCCTGCATGTGCCATGGAAAGAACTCCGCGGTCGTGGAACTGATTGTCACCGGTAAGTTCACATTTGATCTGATAACCGGGACCGCCTGATCCTGTTCCGTTGGGGCATCCTCCCTGAATCACAAAATCAGGAATGACACGGTGGAAAGTCAGCCCGTCATAAAAGTTATGTTCTGCCAGATCAATGAAGTTGGCAACTGTCTTAGGGGCGTCTTGCTCAAAGAATCTGATCTTCATGACGCCTTTTTTAGTGTGTATTTCAGCGATTTTCATTGGAAAATTTTTGCAAAGATAATATTTAGGCTGCCGGTTTTCGGATATTCCTCTGCCCTTAAAAACCCTATCTTTGCCGCCTTATGGCACAACAGGACGATAATCTGCTGAAAAAAATCATTTCTCATGCCAAGGAGTACGGGTTCATTTTCCCCTCCAGTGAGATTTACGACGGACTTAGCGCGGTCTATGACTACGGTCAGAATGGTGTTGAACTGAAAAACAACATCAAAGAATACTGGTGGAAGTTCATGACCCTGCTGCATGATGAAATAGTTGGGATAGACTCAGCCATATTTATGCACCCCACCATCTGGAAGGCCTCCGGTCATGTGGATGCATTTAATGATCCGATGGTCGACAACCGGGATTCCAAAAAGCGGTACCGTGCTGATCAGCTTATTGAGGGCTACATAGAGAAGCAGGAAGAAAAAATTGAGAAGGAAGTTGAGAAAGCCGCCAAACGCTTTGGTGATTCTTTTGACAAAGAGATGTTCCTGAAGACCAATGGCCGTGTCCTGGAACTTCAGCAAAAGATTGATGAGGTAAACAGACGGTTGAAAGATGCTTTGGCATCTTCTGATATGGGCGCTTTGAAGCAGATCATTGAAGACCTGGAAATAGCATGCCCTGTTTCAGGCTCCAGGAACTGGACAGAGGTTCGTCAGTTTAATCTGATGTTTTCTACCGAGATGGGTTCAGTGGCCGATGATGCGAATAAAATTTACCTGCGTCCTGAGACTGCACAGGGAATTTTTGTGAACTACCTGAATGTGCAGAAAACAGGAAGGATGAAACTCCCTTTTGGTATCGCTCAGATTGGAAAGGCTTTTCGTAATGAAATTGTCGCCAGGCAGTTCATCTTCCGCATGCGGGAGTTTGAACAGATGGAGATGCAATATTTTGTGCGTCCCGGTGAGGAAATGAAGTGGTATGAATTCTGGAAGGATCGCAGAATCAAATGGCATAAAGCCCTTGGACTGGGAGATGATCAGTATCGTTTTCACGATCACCTGAACCTGGCGCACTATGCCAATGCTGCGTGCGATATTCAGTTCAATTTCCCAATGGGCTTCAGAGAACTTGAAGGAATTCACAGCCGTACGGACTTCGATCTTGGCAGCCATGAAAAGTTCAGCGGTAAAAAGATCCAGTATTTTGACCCTGAAACGAATCAGAGTTATGTGCCGTATGTCGTGGAGACCTCCATCGGACTGGACCGGATGTTCCTTGCAGTTTTATCCAATGCATACTGCGAAGAAAAAATTGCTGGAAAGGAAGGCGAGGAATCAAATGAGCGAATTGTTTTGAGAATCCCTCCTGCGCTTGCTCCGGTAAAAGTTGCCATCCTGCCACTTGTGAAAAAAGACGGGTTGCCGGAAATGGCGGAAAAAATCATGAATGACCTGCGATTTGATTTTCGTTGCTATTACGAAGAGAAGGATGCGATTGGAAAACGCTACCGCCGGATGGATGCAATCGGAACGCCGTTCTGTGTAACAATAGACCACCAGTCGCTCACAGACAACACAGTGACACTCCGTCATCGAGATTCCATGCAACAGGACCGTGTATCTGTCAGTGCACTTCGCTTAATTTTGAATGAATCCTGCTCGATGACGAACCTATTGCGATCGCTGGCCTGATTAATTACAGCCTCGCCGTTGACATGAATTCCTGAAGAATCAGCACTGCGCTGATTTTATCAATGTTTGATTTTTCCCTGCGGTCCTTTTTTTTCATACCGCCCCGGATCATTGCTTCCTGCGCTGCTATGCTCGTATGACGCTCTCCAAAGGTTTGAAGGGGTAATTGCGGGAATTTTTCTTTTAAAAGAACTATCAGTTTTTCAACCTCCAGGGCCATTTCAGAAGGCGCATTGTTAAGCCTCCGGGGCATGCCCAAAATGATCATGTCCACTGTTTCTTTTTTAAAATAATTTTCAAGAAAAGAAATCAGCGTCTCTGAGGGAATGGTGTCCAGGGCAGTGGCAATAATTTTCAGCGGATCGCTGACGGCAATTCCTGTTCGTTTTAGACCGTAATCAATGGACAAAAGTCTTCCCATCAGTTCAGATGTGAAGTATCCCGGATCATTCTTCTGATCCGTCCTTCCAGTGTGATGGCTTTTGGAAACAGAATTTCATTTTCAATCCTGGCGTGCTCCTGCAGATCTTTTTCAAGAAGCTGAAGTTCTCCGAATAACACCCGAAGATGCAAAGGTCCGGACTCATTAAGATTATAGTTTCCTGTGATTTCCCGGATGCCTTCCATTTCATCATCGTGCGCCTCGTGTTCGGCAATAAACCTGTTGATGGAATCTTTTTCCATCCGGTAATAAAGCCGAGAAGCCGGAAACTTACCGGTAACGACAAGAGATAATTTTTCGATGTAATCAAACAAGGTGTCTTCTTCCATATGGATGTGCTCCACAAATTCCTGTTGAAAAACAGGAAACACCAGTTTCAAATCTGAAATTAATGCCTGGTAGGGGTCCTGATTAAGATCAAAATTTTTGATAAGGTTGCCTATATAAGGCAGTTTGTGCCGGATGAAAATTCCGTGTGCGTGTTTCAAACATCCGATGATCAGCTCAGCCGGATAAGTAATCAGCAGTTTTTCGTCAGGATGAAGTGAATCGACGGGGGCATTCAATTCACGGATTACGTGGTCGAGACGAATACCCTTGATGTTGCACACTTCCGCAAGGGTATTTTCGGGGAACTCATAAAAAGGAATTCCAAGCCTGTGCAGAATGGCTGCCCGGAAGGTGTCACGCCCGATCAGTTCATCAAGGGTGTATCCGGAATAATCTTTTTCAGCCATGCCTTATTGAAAAATTCAGACAACATATATATGGTTTTTCCTGAAACAGAAAAACGATACTGCCCATAATTTTTGTATTCAGGTTTTATTTTATCCTTCCGCTCACTAAAGAAATTGTGCCGGATTGAGGTTTAAGCAGTTTATTTGCGATATTCTTAATAAAATGCCAGCAAGGTCATGACCGGTTCCACTGAAAAAAGAAAAATGGCAGCCCTGCCCCTTGTGCTAACCCTTGGAATTGCACTTGGCATGCTCATCGGTGTAAATCTGCAATCCTCCGGATCGTTCTACAGTAAAGGAACAACCCAGAAACTTAAAGAGGTTTTGAACCTGATAGACCGGAATTATGTGGATGAAGCTGATCCGGAAAAACTTGCCGACGATGCCATCAGTCACCTGCTGGGAAAACTTGATCCCCATTCAGTTTACATCCCTGCCTCCGACCGTGAAGCAGCCAATGAAGACCTGAGAGGAAATTACGAAGGGATAGGCATTGAATTCAATATCTTCAGAGATACACTTACGGTAATTGCACCTTTGAGCGGTGGACCTTCCGAAGAGGCGGGACTGCTTTCCGGAGATAAGATTCTCAGAGTTGATACAATAAATATTGCCGGAACAGGGTTAACAAATTCGCAGGTATTCAAATTACTGAAAGGCCCAAGCGGTACAGAAGTCAGCCTGCGTGTATTAAGAAGAAAAGATCAGAGAGACTTCACCATTACAAGAGCGAAGATTCCACAATACTCTGTCGATGTTTCCTATATGATTGGTCCTGAAACAGGATACATAAAAGTAAACCGCTTTTCATCGACAACCTATCAGGAGTTTTATGATGGCTTGTATGAGTTGCGGTCGAAGGGAATGAAGAAACTCATCCTTGACCTTCAGGGAAACCCCGGTGGTTACATGGATGAAGCCATTCAGCTTGCAGATGAATTTTTACCTGCGGGCAGAAAGATTGTATATACCAAAGGGAAGAACGGACGTTTTGCTCAAAACGCGGATGCAACTGCCAAGGGTGTTTTTGAAAAAGGTGAGCTTATTGTTCTGATCAATGAAGGCAGTGCATCTGCCTCTGAAATTCTTGCAGGAGCGTTGCAGGATAATGACCGTGCGATACTTGTGGGCAGAAGAACTTACGGGAAAGGTCTTGTGCAGAGCCCGTTCAACCTTAAAGACGGGTCAGAACTCCGGCTGACCATTTCAAGGTATTACACACCAAGTGGCAGATCGATTCAAAAGCCATATGGTGATGAATTTGCATATGCTGAAGACCTTGACAACAGATTCAGAAGAGGAGAATTTTTTCACTCCGACAGCATCCGGTTTAATGACAGTCTGAGATACAAAACTATCGGAGGGCGTTCTGTTTATGGCGGGGGTGGTATTATGCCTGACTATTTTGTTCCGCTCGACACAAGTCAAAATTTTACTTTCCTTAATGAGCTTTATAACACAGGCACAATTCAGGAATACACTTTGAATTATACATGGCAAAACAAGAAGAGGCTGCAGGATATTGGCCTTGATCAGTTCCTCAGCGATTTTCAGGTAAATGATGAAATGTTGTCGGATCTAATTAAGCTTGCGGGTCGCAACGGCGTAAAATCTGCGCCGGCAAGCGGCAACAAAAACAACGATATTGTGCGCACACACATGAAGGCTCAGATTGCACGTAAGATCTGGAACAATTCAGGTTTTTATCCGGTCATAAATACGCTCAATGAGGTCCTTCAGCAGGCGATCCGGCTTCTTGATTCCGGCACACAGGAAATACTTAACATTAAAGGCTAAATAATCTATTCAAACATGCAAGTCACTGCGAAACTAATTCAGTTGCTTCCGCTTCAAACAGGCACCGGCAAAACAGGTGCATCTTGGAAGAAACAGGATATCATAGTTGAAACCCCAGGAACCTATCCTAAAAAGATTTGCATTTCAATCTGGGGCGATAAAATCAATCCCTCTGTACTGCAACCCGGAACTGTGCTGAATATTTCTTTTGATGTGGAGAGCCGTGAGTATAACGGCCGCTGGTACACGGATGTGAAAGCTTGGAAGATAGAGCCTTCCGGAGATACTCCTGCCCCTTACTCCGGACCTGCTGAGGAATTTTCATCAGGACCTCCGGACCAGGATCTTCCTTTCTGATCAAGCGTCCGCATCTTGTCCTGATTGCTTTTGAACCAGTTCGGCGTAGTAGCCGTTCCGTGCCAGAAGTTCTTCATGAGTGCCATACTCGACAGCGCTGCCATCCTCCAGCACTATAATGTGATCTGCGAGTTTGGCGGATGAAACGCGGTGAGAAATAATTATAGTGGCACGGTCTTTCATGATCCGTGATAAATTATCCAGGATTCTGTTTTCTGTCTGTGTATCCACTGCCGAGAGCGCATCGTCCAGAATAAGAATGGAAGGCTGTCGCACAATGGCCCGCGCAATGGACACCCGCTGTTTTTGTCCGCCGGAAAGTGTAATGCCGCGTTCACCGATCCGGGTTTCAAACTTCATCGGAAAGTCCATGATGTTTTGATAAACATCAGCGTCCTTTGCTGCCTGGATGATCCGAGCTTCTGCGTCAGATGTGCTCAGATCATTCTTAATTTTCATACCGGCAGCTTGTTCAAGACCGAAAGCTATGTTGTTGCGAATGGTGTCGCTGAACAGAAAGATGTCCTGAGTCACATATCCACAATGATTTCGCAGGTTGGCTAGGGAATATTCACCAATGGGCTGGTCATCTATCAGAATAGTTCCGTCTGTGACATCAAAAAGCCTCATAGTAAGTGTTGCAATTGTGCTTTTTCCTGATCCGGTGGCCCCTGTTATTGCAACGGACTGTCCGGGCATGACCATGAAGGAAAGATTCTTTATGGCTTTTATTCCGGTATCCGGGTAAGTGAATGAGACGTTGCGGAATTCGATCTTACCTGAAATGGGTTCAGTTACACTTCCTGAAAGGATGTCTGTTCGGGTTTCAAGAAATGAATTAATTCTTTTTTGAGATGCTTCAGCGCGCTGAACCATACTGCTGGTCCACCCAAGTAATGTTACCGGCCAGGTCAACAGGTTTACATAAATAACAAACTCAGCAATATTTCCGAAGGTCAGCGCTCCTTCTATTACCTCCAGACTTCCGATATACACTGTAAGGATGGTGCTTATTCCAATAAGCCCAACCATGACGGGGTAAAAAAGCGCCTGAGCCTTCGTCAGTTTAAGGGACTGAAATTTGTATTCATTGCTTTCACTCCTGAATTTTTCAACGGAGTCATGCTCGCGTGCGAAGGACTTTAAAACACGGATACCTGAAAAAGCCTCCTGGACAAAGGTGCTGAGTCTCGACTGACTTTCCTGAATTTCAGTAGACCGATGTTCTATGATGTTATTTACGTAATAAATACTGAAAGACAACAAAGGAAGCGGAATCAGTGCGTAGAGCGTTAGTCGGGGGCTTACTGAAAACATCAGTGGAATGAGAATCAGAAAAAGCGTGATGAGCTGAAGCCCGTACATAATACTGGGGCCGAGGTACATTCTGACTCTTGAAACATCTTCAGAAATCCTGTTCATCAGGTCTCCGGTGTTCTGTCGCCGGTAGAACGAAAGTGGTAAGGTCTGATAATGGGCATAAACCTCATTTTTCAGATCAAATTCAACATAACGGCTCATTACAATAATGGTCTGCCGCACAAAATACAGGAACAGCCCACGCAACAGTGCCATGATCAGAATGACGAATGCATACAACAAAAGCGCTGAAACAAAAATGCTGAAGTAGGTTTCTGCCTGAGGGGTTCCTTTGAATAATCTGTAAGTCCGGATATTATCCACTACCAGATCAATGGAGAGCCGGACCACCTGAGCGGGGAGAATCTGGAAAATGTTTGAGATGATGACAAAGATCAAGCCCGCAATCAGGTACTTTTTATACTTGAAGAGGTATTTATTCAAATAAGAGAGGGCCATCATAAGGTAATTGCACAAAGATTGTGAATAACAAACGGACAATCGATAAAAGAAACTAAATTTGCATAGTACTTCGTTCCTTGAATAATGCTGAATCGCCGCACGCTCCGGATTAAGGTTATGCAAAGCCTGTTTGCCTACGAACAATGTTCGGAGGCAGACTTTGAACTTGCAAAAGAATATCTGGTTCAAAAATTTTCTCCTGATCTTAATTCCATGGAGGTTCAGGACAAGGAACTTCTCAAAAGCCGTCAGCAGGCTGCACTTGTGCTGATTGACCGTAAGCATCATGGCAGTAATTCCGGCAGCAATCAGGATTCTTCTGAACCGATCGTTGAAGAGGAAGTCAACAAAGCACTCGCTCAGTATACAACAGCAATTGATGCAGATCTGAGGTACTTTAAAAAAGAAACTGTTTCAGGTATCAGCGACCTGGAAGATGAATACCACTCCATTCTAATTCTTTTCCCTGCCCTTGCAGTTGTTGCAGCTGCAGAGAAGCTCATTAACCACAAAAATTTTACAACTCATTCTGTTGTCAAAGCCATTGCTGCAGATAAAGAACTTTCAGGGGCATCAAAAAATTCCAAGTCAGGATGGGACTCGTCAATGGATGTGGTCCGCTCCTGGTTCAGGGAAATCATCAGAACTGATGAAAAATATCAGGAATTTATAGCCATAGCTAAGCCATCCATTGATGAAGAGTTGGGTATTATCCGCCACCTGTTGCGGAAGCTTATTCTGGGTGACTCGGTCATAGGATCTTACTTTGAAGCAAAGCATCTGCGGTGGACTGAAGACAAGGAGATTATCCGCGGACTGGTTGAAAAGACCCTGAAGACCATTCGCGGAGATCAGGGTTTTCAGGTACAGAAATTATCCCTCGAATGGGAAGAGGACAAGTTTTTTGTTGAAAAGCTGTTTGAGACGGCGGCACGGTTGCCGGAGCGTTTTCACAAACTTATTGCATCCAATACCGTTAACTGGGAGGTGGAGCGTTTACCCTTGACAGACCGCATCATCATTCAGATGGCCATTACTGAGTTTATCACCTTTCCCAGTGTTCCCATTAAGGTTACCATTAATGAATACATTGAGCTTGCGAAAGATTACAGCACCCCTAAAAGCCGTCAGTTTATAAATGGAATCCTTGACGTGCTGGCCAGGGAGCTGAAAAAATCAGGTGATCTTAAAAAGACCGGCAGGGGGCTGATTGACAATAAATAAGAGGTAACCGGCAAGTCTTTAAAGCTGATTTATACCGTATATTTGCAGTCCTTTATATTAAAATGAGTGAGATGAGCAAAAAAGGAAACAGCATCCTGTTTGGATTTTTGGCTGGCGCAGCCGTCGGGTCGATTCTTGGCATTTTGTATGCTCCCGATAAGGGTTCAAATACCCGGGAAAAATTGTCTTCAAGACTGGATAAGTATAAGTCTATGCTGGAAGAGTTTATTGCACAGATGACAGACGGAAAAGAGCAGACCTCTGCCATCCCCGGTCAGCCTGTTTCTGTTGTTAATAAGGTGGTTACTGAGGCACAGGAAAAAGCGGAAAGACTTCTCGAGGATGTGGACGAGCTGCTTGCTCAGCTCAGGGAGAACAAGAAAAACTGACTATCAATAATCATAAATTAAAAATCAAATGAATATGTATCGTTTAACACTGATTACTGTTTTTGCGGCCGTCGTTATGACAGGTTGCAAAGACCGCGCAGCAGAAAAGAAAATTGCTGAACTGGAAGCCCGTCTGTCTCAAATGGAAAGTGGCAAGGCAAGCCCCGCTGCCGGTGTAATGACCACCCCTTCCCAGCCTGTTGAAACGGCTCCTGCAGCTGATCAAAAGCCTGAAGGACCTCTTCCCTTAATTGAGTTTGAAAAGCTTGAACACGACTTCGGAAATGTTGCGGAAGGAAAGAAGGTTTCCTATACCTATAAGTTTAAAAATACCGGTCAGGCTCCTCTTATTATTCAGGGTGCCCAGCCTTCCTGCGGATGTACAGCTCCCGACTGGTCCCGCAATCCAATTCCTGTTGGCGGAACCGGCTTCGTAACGGCTGAGTTTGACACTAAAGGAAAGCCCGGTGCAAACACAAAAACAATTACTGTAACAGCCAATACATGGCCTAAGACCACAACCCTGCGTTTCAAGGCCAATGTGACCAGCCTGGCGGGCCCAACCAAATAATTTCAAGCTATTTATTAGTTCAGGGACAGGGCTTATGCCCTGTCTTTATTTTACAAAAAGTATAAACCAAAAAAGATGAATACTATTATTCTGCAGGCACAGGCTCAGGGAGGTAACTGGTCAATGCTGGTGATGCTCGGTCTCATGTTTGTAATCATGTACTTCTTCATGATAAGACCTCAGCAAAAAAAGGCTAAGGAGCAAAAGAAATTTATTGATGAGGTTAAGAGAGGCGATTATGTGGTTACCATTGGTGGTGCACACGGACGGATTGCTGAGCTGGAGGGCGACACTTTTATTCTTGAGGTGGAGAAAGGCGGAAGAATTCGTTTTTCAAAGTCAGCAATTTCATTGGAGTCCACTAAAACAGCATCAAAAAAGGAATCCTGAGATTCACCGGCCAGTAAAATTTCCGGTTCAGCCGGAACTTAGTAAGTCATTAAAGTAAAAACAGAATTCCCGAAGTACCTGATTAATCCGCATTATGCTTTTGATTGGTGTTACAGGAGGTATCGGCGCAGGTAAATCCATTGTTGCCTCAGTTTTCCGTTGCCTGGGAATACCTGTGTATGATGCCGACAGCCATGCGAAAGCATTAATGACCACTGACGGAATTCTGCAGGAGGCAATCAAAAAAGAATTCGGAACATTGTCGTTTACAGAACAGGGCCGGCTAAACAGAGCGTATCTGGCGAGTCAGGTTTTTACTGACCCGGATAAACTTAAGAAACTTAACCGGCTGGTACATCCTAGGGTAGCCGAAGATTTTGAACATTGGGTGGAGAAGCAAAAAAGTGAACCGACAATCCCGTATGTTATAAAAGAGGCGGCATTACTCTTTGATTCCGGGTCAAACCGGCAGCTGGACAAGATCATCGTGGTTACTGCACCTGATGTATTAAGAATACAAAGAGTGCAAAAACGAGATGGAAGGACCTCACATGAAATTGAACAAATCTTTGAAAGACAGATGTCGCAGGAAGAAATGATAAGAAGGAGTGATTTCACGGTTCTCAATGACGAAAGCCGGCTGATTACTCCCCAGCTTTTGAAGCTTCATGACATCTTTTTACAGTTAAAAAAGTAATCAGGCAGATCAGAATGAAAAAAATAATCACTGTCACCATCATCATCATTGTTATCGGACTGCTTGCCATTCCGAAAATAAGGCCATTGATTGAGGGTGAAAAGAAACAGGCCCCCGGAATGGGTGGGCCGGGTGGTTCCGGTGGCGGATCAGTTCTACCCGTTGAGGCAGTTATTCTGAAGCCTGCCCCCTATGAGAGAAAGCTGGTGGTTACCGGCTCAGTTCTGCCCAGTGAGTCCATTGAGCTTAAGAGTGAGGTATCCGGAAAAATATCAGGCATATTTTTTCAGGAAAGCCAGCCGGTCCGCAAAGGTCAGAGGCTAATAAAAATTGATGATGATGAAATTGTAGCACAGCTTGAGAAGCAGCGCTACAACAAAAAACTTTTTGAAGACAACGAATACAGGCAACGCAGGCTATTGGAGAAAGAGGCCATCAGTCAGGAAGAATATGACAATGCTCTGAACAGACTCAGAACCACAGCTGCCGACATAAAAGTACTAGAGGTTCAGATTGCCGAAACTGAAATTACGGCACCATTTGATGGTTTTATAGGTTTCAGATATGTGAGTCCGGGTGCCTATATCTCGCCATCAACTATTATTGCAACTGTTTATTCCCTGAATCCTGCCAAGATTGAGTTTTCTGTTCCAGCCCGTTACGCTTCCAGGGTATATATCGGAAGCTCGATAATTTTTTACCTGGAAAATGATCAGAAACAGCCACTCAAAGGCGAAGTGTATGCCATTGAACCCCAAATTGATCCTGCAACCAGAACACTTAAAATCAGATCTAAAACGCCAAATTCGGATGGTAAATTGATTCCGGGACAGTTTGTAAGCATTGAGCTTATTCTGGAACATCTGGATAATGCGCTGCTTGTTCCTACTCAGGCTGTAATTCCCGTTCAGGACGGGGCAAAGGTTTACATCGTCTCCGGAGGGAAGGCCAAAGAGGTGATGGTTACTGCGGGAGACCGCACTGAAAGTAAGCTTGAAATTCTTTCCGGCCTGCAGCCTGGCGATACGGTTATCACTTCAGGTATACTGCAGCTTCGTCAGGGAATGGATATCAAAATAACCAGGACCGAATAACCTATGGCAAGTCTTTCAACCGTCAGTATTAACCGTCCGGTTCTGGCCATGGTAATGTCCATGGTCATTATGCTTTTCGGTTTCATCGGCTTTTCATATCTCGGCGTGCGTGAGTTCCCGAGTGTTGATCCTCCGGTGGTGACTGTTTCAACAACCTATGTCGGAGCAAATTCCGATGTTATTGAATCACAGATCACCGAACCACTCGAGGAAGCAGTCAACGGCATAGCTGGTATCCGGACTATCACCTCCGTAAGCCGCGAAGGATCAAGCAGGATCACTGTTGAATTCGAACTTGGAGTAGATATTGAGGCCGCCGCCAACGATGTGCGCGACAAGGTATCAGGTGCTCTTAACCGCCTGCCGCAGGATGTTAATCCTCCGGTGGTTGAGAAAGCAGACGCCGACTCCAGCCCGATCATTTTTTTGACCGTCACCAGCGATAAACGTAATCTGCTGGAATTATCACGTATAGCGGAGATCAGGTTTAAGGAAAAACTTCAGACAATCCCCGGAGTGAGCTCCGTTCAGCTATGGGGTCAACGCAGATATTCCATGAGACTTTGGATGGACCCCATCCGTATGGCAGCTCTGAAACTTGCACCTACTGATGTGCTGCAGGCTGTGTCAAGAGAGAATGTGGAGTTACCCTCAGGCAGGGTGGAAGGAGAGACTACGGAGCTTACCGTGCGCACCATGGGCCGTCTCACCACTGTGGAAGACTTCAATAATTTAATTATTAAAGAATCCTCCGGAGATGTGGTGCGCTTCAGTGATGTCGGATATGCAGAACTCTATCCTGAAAATGATCGTACCATTCTTCGCAGAGATGGTGTTCCTGCTGTTGCGCTCGCCATTGTAGCACAGCCCGGAGCAAATAACATTGAGATATCCGAAGGCTTATATAAAAAGCTGAAACAAATTACGCGCGACCTGCCTCCGGATGTTGCATACCAGATGAGTTTTGACTCTACCCGGTACATCCGCGCCTCCATTCTGGAGGTTGAAGAAACCATCCTCATTGCGTTCTTCCTTGTGCTCTTTATTATTTTCTTCTTTTTAAGAGACTGGAGAACAACCATCATTCCTGTCGCAACCATTCCGATTTCACTGATCGGTGCATTCTTTGTAATGTACCTGCTCGGGTTTACAATCAATGTTCTTACACTGCTCGGAATTGTTCTTGCAATCGGACTTGTGGTGGACGATGCCATCGTGGTGCTTGAAAATATTTATGTGAAGATTGAAGAGGGCGAAGAGCCCATGGAAGCCGCCCGCAAAGGATCCGTTGAGATTTATTTTGCTGTTATATCAACTACGGTTGCGGTAGTGGCGGTATTCCTGCCGGTAATTTTCCTTCAGGGTTTGACCGGCCGGCTGTTCCGTGAATTCGGACTGGTGGTAGCAAGTTCGGTGGCTATTTCAGCGTTTGTATCACTTACGCTCACCCCTATGATGACCTCCCGTCTTTTGAAAAAAAGGGAGCAGCACAACTGGCTTTACAGAAAAACTGAACCTTTCTTTCAGGGTTTATCGGGAGGCTATTCCGGTGCACTCAGATCATTTATGAAATACCGCTGGGCGGCATTTTTGATTATCGTGCTTTCTGTTGGACTGATTTACTGGATAGGGTCAACCATTCCTTCTGAACTTGCGCCGATGGAAGACCGCAGTGAATTCAGACTGCAGGCACAGGCACCTGAAGGAACGAGCTTCGGGTTTATGGATGTGAACGTGGATACGCTCCGGAAATTTGTTGAGCGGGAAGTGCCAGAACGCGCCGGGCTTGTAAGCGTTACAGCACCGAGCTTCGGAGGCTCCGGTGGGGTTAATTCAGGATTTGTAAGAATTATTCTTAAAGATCCCTCTCAGCGGCAGAGAACCCAGCAGGAGATTGTAGATGACATCACTGCTAAGTCCAAACGATACAGTACCGTAAGAACGTTTGCAACCCAGGCCCAGACCATCGGTGACCGCAGAGGCGGATTCCCGGTTCAGTTTGTAATACAGGGCGCAGATATTGAAAAACTTAAAGTGGTCCTTCCGGATTTCATGCAAAAAGCATCCTCCAGCGATAAGTTTGCTTTTGTGGACCTTGATCTTAAATTCAACAAACCGGAGATCAAGATCAATATAAACAGGGACAAGGCAAGATCTCTTGGAGTTAATGTCATAGACATTGCGCAGACGCTTCAGCTTGGCCTCAGCGGTACGCGTTTCGGAAATTTCATCATGGACGGAAAACAATATCAGATCATCGGTCAGGTGAAGAAAGGTGATCGTGATGAGCCGCTGGACCTGAAAACATTATATGTGAAGAACCGCAGCGGTGAACTAATTCAGCTTGATAATCTGGTTACACTTTCTGAACAGAGCAGTCCCCCTCAGTTATACAGGTTCAATCGTTATTCATCAGCTAAAGTTAGTGCGCAGCTTGCCAAGGGCGTTGCACTTGGTGATGGTATCAGGGAAATGGAAAGGATTGCAGGCGAAGTTCTAGATGACAGTTATTCCACAAGCCTTGACGGAGCATCACGGGAATTCGCCGAAAGTTCTTCAAGCATTTACCTCGCATTCCTGATTGCACTTGCCATTATTTATCTGGTGCTTGCCGGGCAGTTTGAAAGTTTCCGCGATCCGCTGATTATTATGTTCACCGTTCCCCTGGCACTTGCAGGTGCGTTGCTGACACTCTGGTACTTCAATCAGACACTGAATATTTTCAGCCAGATTGGTATTATCATGCTGATCGGACTTGTTACCAAAAACGGAATTCTGATTGTTGAATTTGCCAACCAAAGGAAGGAGGCCGGCATTCCTGTCCTGGAAGCTGTGATAGGTGCAGCAGAGAGTCGTTTTCGCCCGATTCTGATGACGAGTCTGGCAACCATACTTGGCATTTTACCAATTGCACTTGCACTGGGTGCAGGTTCTGAGAGCAGAATTTCGATGGGCATAGGTGTGATCGGGGGAATGTTATTTTCAACCCTGCTGACCTTATTCGTTATTCCGGCAGTTTATTCCTATTTCACCGGAAAGCAAATCCGGAAAGAAGTCAAAGATTGAGCAGATGAATTCAGTGTTTAAATTTTTGTTCAGCTTTTTAGCATTTTTTGCGGCAAGCCTTCAGGTGTTTGCACAAGAGCCGCTTTCATTACTGGATGCGGTACAAAGAGGTCTTAAAAATAATTTTGATGCTCAGATTCAACAGCTTGAAATTGATCAGGCCCGGCGGCTGAATACCTGGGGACAAGCAGGTCGCCTGCCCACCGTAAATCTGAATGTCAATCAGAACAACAGCGTCATTGAGCGAAAGCCGGCCAATCCGTTTGCTGTTGCAGGCCGCAACATCAGTAACAATGCGCCCGGGCAGATGGATATTCAATGGACCTTGTTCAATGGCTTTGCTGTTCGGCTGAATAAAGAACGACTTGAAAATCTTGAGCTACAGACTGAAGGCAATGCACGCTTCATTCTTGAAAATACGGTTCAGACCATTATTCTTGGATATTACAATGTGCTTCTTGAGCAAGAACGGCTGGCTGTTCGCAAGAGAGCCTCTCATTTCTCAAAGCAGTTATATGAATATGTCAGCCTTCGTAAAACGCTGGGAGGTGCTATTACCTTTGATGTCCTTCAGGAGCAAAATAATTACCTTACGGATTCTGCCAATGTGCTTCGACAGGAGCTCGCGGTGCGGAGCGCCATGCGCAATCTGAATGAACTGCTTAACGACAAGCTGGATAATCAGTACCTGCTTACCGATAAACTTGAATTTACTGAGGAGCGACTGGACTTTGAATCCATGCGTGCAAGCCTGACGCGCACCAACACAAGCCTCAGAAATCAGTTTATCGCGCAGGAAATTCAGCGGATCAGCCGGCAGAGTCTTCAGAGTGCATTGTATCCTTCACTGACATTATCTGTAGGCTCATCCGGTTCGCTGGATCAGCTCAATGCCCGGTTCCGTCCCACGGAAAATGGAACAGTTGTTAAGAACACCATTGGTTACCTCAATGATGACGACAATCAGCCTGTAGTCAGCCGCTCATTCGCACCTGAATACAGAACACTTCAGGGTTATTCCTATGGCGGATTTGCAAACCTTTCGCTGCGCTTCACCCTGTTTAACGGAGGGCAGGTCCGCAGGGCCATTCAGAATGCAGAAGTAGAACAAAAAATTGTTCAGCTTGGAACAGAGCGGCTCAAGCTTTCACTTGAAAATGATCTGCTCACCGGTGTTGAACAGTACGAGCTTCGTAAGCAGCTGGTTTCTATTTCATCCACAAAGCTGAAGGCGGCAGAACTGAATCTTAACCTTGCTTATGAGCGGTATAAAAACGGATCTTTCAGCGCGATTGATCTTAGAATCATTGAAGAGAATTTTCTGGATGCTGCGCTTGAGAATTATTCAGCGGTGTATGATATCCTTGCCACCAAGACGGATCTGGTCAGACTGACCGGAGGTTTGCTGGAGGATTATAAATAAAGGAGGATATCAGACGACAGTCTCGCCTTCACGCTGCTTCTTGGTAATCCAGAAGTTATTGAACCCTTCTCCGACCTGAATGTCGATATCGCCAATTGCCAAAAGCTCGAGTATTGCGAGAAAATTGAAAATTAGGGAAATTCTTGTTCCGGTAATGCTTAAAAGATCAGTGCAGGAGATACGCTCTTTTCTGGAAAGCTCACCGAAAATATATTCCTTCTGACCTTCAATGGTATAGGGATATTGAATGACCTGATGAACAGGTCTGTTTTTTTCTTCCTCCTGTCGCCTTAATACTTTTTCAAAGACAGTCAGCAACTTGAATAAATCCACATCTTGTAATTCAGCCTCTACATTTGAACTTTCAGCAAGACTCTTCAGCTCTTTAACAATATTACCCCGCTTTTCCTTATGGAGTTCACTGTCCTCCATCTTTGCGAGCTCCTCAATGACGGATTTGTATTTCTTGTATTCAAGCAAATGGCGGACAAGTTCCTCTCTTGGATCAATTTCATTGCCGGCTTCGTCAATCTGTGGTCTGGGCAGCAGCATTTTTGATTTGATCCGCATTAAGGTTGCTGCAACCAGTATGAACTCACTGGCCACATCCACATTCATAGTTTCCAGGTGCCTCAGATAATCAAGAAAGTCCTGTGTGATTTTTGAAATAGGGATGTCATGAATGTCCAGCTCATCCCTTTCAATGAAAAAAAGCAGCAGATCAAACGGCCCCTCAAAAAGTGGGAGACGGACTTCAAAATTCTCTTGATTCATGGTATCAACAACCCGCAAATCTACCAAATCAGGACCTGCAATCGCCGGTTCAGGTCAGGTTTCTATGCTTAAAAGTGCGAATCTTTCAAAACTGATTACTTTTGACATCCTTATCTGTTAATAAATGAAGATCACACCGGGTCCTCTGCTTTCAAGAATTGAATCTCCGGCCGATATGAAAGGCCTGAGTGCCGCTGAGCTGACCCAGCTTTGTCAGGAACTCCGCCAGTTTATCATTGATCATGTATCCGTTTACGGAGGGCATTTCGGCGCAAGTCTTGGGGTTGTTGAACTGACCACCGCTATTCACCATGTATTCAATACTCCGGATGATCAGGTAGTATGGGATGTAGGCCACCAGGCTTATGGTCATAAGATATTAACCGGAAGAAGAGACATATTTTTTACTAACCGGGTCTATAAGGGCATTTCAGGATTTCCCAAGCGCAAGGAAAGTGAGTATGATACTTTCGGCGTAGGTCACTCATCCACTTCTGTTTCTGCAGCACTCGGAATGGCGGTTGCAAGTAAATATCACGGAAATGTCAATCGTCAGCATGTAGCTGTAATCGGAGACGGCGCAATGACAGCAGGCCTGGCTTTTGAAGGCCTGAATCATGCAGGTGTTTCAGATTCCAATCTGATCATTATTCTCAATGACAACTGCATGTCCATTGACCCTAATGTGGGAGCGCTCAAAGATTATCTGACAGATATAACCACATCTTCCACTTATAATAAACTGAAAGATGAAGTGTGGAATCTGCTAGGCAAGCTTTCAAAATTCGGCAAGAACGCACAGGAGATCGTCTCAAAAATTGAAAACGGCATCAAGTCAACTTTGCTGAGTCAGAGTAATTTATTCGAGTCTCTTAACCTCAGATATTTTGGTCCTGTTGATGGTCACGATGTGAATCATCTGGTTGCTGTTCTGAATGACCTCAAAAAAATCCCCGGACCAAAAATTCTGCATTGCGTCACTGTAAAAGGTAAGGGCTTCGGACCTTCGGAAAAGGGAAATGCAACCGTGTGGCATGCACCCGGAACCTTTGATAAGCTTACCGGAGAAATTCATAAAAAAACTTACGATACCCCGCAGGCTCCAAAATACCAGGACGTCTTTGGTCATACACTGGTAGAACTCGCACAGGCGAATGATAAAATCATGGGTGTGACCCCGGCCATGCCCTCAGGTTCATCCATGAACATTATGATGAAAGCAATGCCTGACCGTGCTTTTGATGTGGGTATTGCCGAGCAGCATGCCGTGACATTCTCAGCAGGACTTGCAACCAGAGGACTTATACCTTTTTGTAATATTTACAGCTCGTTCATGCAACGGGCCTATGACCAGGTGGTTCACGATGTATGTATTCAGGACCTGCCTGTAAACTTCTGTCTGGACCGCGCAGGTGTGGCAGGAGCAGACGGTCCGACGCACCACGGTGCTTATGACATCGCATATTTCCGTTGTATCCCGAATATGATCATTGCCTCACCGATGAATGAAGAGGAACTTCGCAACCTCATGTTTACCGCTCAGTTGCCACGAAAGGGTCAGGCATTCTCAATTCGCTACCCGCGTGGTCAGGGTGTGATGCCTGAATGGCGCAAACCTTTCCGCGAAATAAAAATCGGTCAGGGACGGGTTGTCCGTGAAGGCTCTGATCTGGCTATTCTCTCAATCGGCCATATCGGAAATTATGTAACGGAGGTTGCAGAAAAATTATCGGCAAAAGGAATTGAGATTGCTCATTATGATATGAGGTTCGTAAAACCACTGGATGAAAAATTACTTCATGAGGTTTTTGCGAAATTTTCCCGTGTGATCACCATTGAGGATGGTTGCGTGCAGGGAGGTTTCGGAAGTGCTGTGCTGGAATTTATGGCTGATCATAATTATCAGTGTTCTGTCCGCAGGCTTGGATTGCCGGATGAAATTATTGAGCACGGTGAGCAAATTGAACTGCATGACGAATGCGGTATTGGCCCTAAAGGAATTGAAGACGCTGTGATCAGAATGCTGGACACAGTGACTGTGAATATCTGATGCCCTCAGCACCCACTGATTCCATCAAAGAAAAAATCAATGTTGTTTTCCTTCACGGATATTGTGAAGGAAGCTGGATATGGAATGATCTCCTATCCTTTCTTCCGGAATCTTTCAATTATCACGCTTTAAATCTGCCAGGTACCGGTGATAATAATACATTGCCGGAGTTTGTTACCCTTGAGGCCGTCGCTGCCGGGGTATGGAAAACACTGGAAGATCGAAATATTCTTAATCCTGTTCTGATAGGCCATTCCCTTGGTGGTTATGTGGCACTGGCCATGACTGAGGCAAGGCCACAGTTTGTTAAGGGCATTGTATTGTTTCACTCCATGCCGTTTGCTGATACGGATGCCAGAAAGGAAAGCAGGAATAAGGTCATTGAATTAGTGAGCCGTTCGGGCAAAGAACCTTTTCTGAATGTTTTTGCCCCCGGTTTGTTTTATGATCCGGACTCCGAACTCGCAAGGGATTTCCGCAAGAGAATTGAAAGCACCACTGCAGAGACGATAATCTTCTACGCTGCCGCAATGAGGGACAGATCCGACCGGATGGCTGTTCTTAAGGTTTTCCGGAATCCTGTATTATTGATTGGCGGAGTCCATGACCTGATCATTTCCCGTGAAGTTCTGGAGGCTGTTGCCGGTCAGCTTTCAGGTGCCGAAATATGCTTTTTGACCGCGTCGGCACATGCCGGAATGCTGGAAGAGCCCGGGAAAAGCGCTGAAATAATTGAAAATTTCACCAAAAAGTGCTTCCCGGAGCCTTAACTGCAATTCTATAGCATAAGATTCTGTGTTTTTTCAGCTGTTCCGTTATATTTGTTTTACTCAAAAACTTAATAGTTATGGCGGAAGAGTTACCCTTTGACTCATGGAACAGGCTGGCAACATATTTTTCATTCTTTTGCTGGGGTGTCGCATTATTAATTCTGGTGGTTTACATCATCAGATTCTCATCACTTCGTGATAACAAGGATAAATATGATTTCATTAATAAACATGAGATTAGCTGGCTGTGGATTGCCTCCATTTTCATTATCATCGGAGCTTGTTTTTTTGCCAACACCGGAATTGTAGAGATTAACAACCTGTGGATTTTTGTCCGGGGTTTCATGACCTTCGCCATGGGTATGATAGTGGCGCTGGTGGTTCAGAATCTTTTGAAATTCTACTACCCGTTCTTTATTGAAAAGAGACTTCGTGAGCTTCGCTATAAACCCCGGATTTCACCTGATGGCCGCATGATGAAACTTCTCAGTGAAGAAGAAGAAGATGCTTACCTGGATGAGGGTATGCAGGCTGAAGAAAATGTATTCTCTGTTGACTATGATGTTTGGAAGGATGAAGTTTCCGGATACACCAAGATTGAAAAATATTCAGGTCACCTGCATGCTGTTCAGTGCCCTGAGTGTAACTACCAGACTCTGAAAGTTGTTCAGGAGGAGGTGGTCCAGGCACCTACAGCTACTGAAGATGGTCAGCTGGATAAGCATTACAAATGTGGTTATTGCGGTCATAAATTCAGAAAAACTGTGCATCTGAAGTATTCAAATAAAATTGAAGCTTCTGCAGCATCGCTCTGAAATAAAATAATTTACGATGAAGGCCGGTTTAAATGCCGGCCTTTTTCATTTTTGAGATAAATGAGCCAACCAGTAACCCGGGCAACAACAGGCACCCGTACATTCTCAGTAACGGAAGAAGGTGGGAAAATATTAATTGACGGGGAAGTTTTTGATCTCCGCGTAAGCCCCTTGCCTGACGGAAGGCTTCAGGTTTTTAAAGGAAATCATGTCTATGTTGCTGAGGTAGTTCCGGGCTCTGATAAATCCTCCTGTACCGTTTTGATTAATGGTCATTCTGTATCCGTGGACCTGAAAACTCCGCTTGACCTCCGTCTGGAGCAAATGGGCATGAATGCGGGAGCTGCCCGTGTAAAAAATATAGTTTCACCTATGCCCGGCCTCATCACTGATTTAAAGGTTTCGGCAGGCGAAGAAGTAAATGTAGGCACACCATTGCTTGTCCTTGAAGCCATGAAAATGGAAAACGTGTTGCAGGCACCTTCGAAGGCGGTGATTACTTCAATCAAAGTCAAAAAGGGTGATCGTGTTGAAAAAGGCCAGATCCTGGTTGAGTTCTGATGAATCTGTGCTTTTTTTGAGATATGATCCAATTTGAATCTTTTACGCTGGAAAACGGATTACGTGTGTTTGTCCACGAAGACAATCGCGTTCAGATCGCCGTCATGAATGTTCTTTATGATGTAGGTGCCAGGGATGAAGATCCTTCCAAAACAGGATTTGCGCACCTTTTTGAGCATCTGATGTTCGGAGGGTCTGTCAACATTCCGAATTATGATACACCGCTTCAGAATGCCGGTGGTGAGAATAATGCTTTTACAAGCAATGACATCACCAATTATTATCTGACTGTTCCATCAGCAAATCTTGAAACCGGATTCTGGCTTGAAAGCGACAGGATGCTAAGTCTGTCTTTTGACCCCAAAGTGCTTGAGGTTCAGCGTAAGGTGGTAGTAGAGGAATTCAAACAGCGATATCTCAACCAGCCATACGGCGATGTCTGGCTCAAGCTTCGTCCCATGGCCTACCATGTGCACCCCTATCAGTGGGCAACCATTGGCAAGGAACCTGCACATGTGGAGCAGGCAACCATGGAAGATGTCAGATCCTTTTTTTACAGCCACTATCTTCCAAACAATGCCATTCTTGTTGTTGCCGGCAATGTAACCACTGCCCGCGTAAAGGAACTTTCAGAAAAATGGTTTGGCCCCATCCCGTCAAAACCGGTCAGGCAAAGAAATCTTCCGTTGGAGCCGCCTCAGTTTGAAAAGAGAACGCTGACAGTTCATGCTTCCGTTCCGGCAAATGCACTATATAAAGTCTTCCCGATGTCAGCGCGGATGGAACCTTCCTATTATGCGACTGACATTGCATCGGATATCCTTGGCCGCGGAAAAAGCAGCCGCCTGTATAGAAAACTTGTCAAGGAAAAAGAAATCTTCACCTCTGTGTCGTCCTACATTACCGGGTCAATAGATCCGGGGCTGGTTGTATTCAGCGGAAGAACCAAGGGTGATATGGATCCGGCAGAGGCTGAAAAATATCTGGACGAAATCATTTTTGAATTTGTGGAGAAGGGACCTGAAGCACAGGAGCTTGAAAAAATCCGTAATCAGGCAGAAACAACGCTGGCATTTTCTGAAGTGGAAGTGATGAACAGAGCCATGAACCTTGCCTATGCCGCCCTGCTCGGAAATCCTGATCTTGTAAACACAGAACTCGACCTGATCAGAAAGATTTCTTCAGATGACGTAAATAATGCGGCAAAGCAGACCTTTCGTAAAGGCTCAGACAGTGTTTTATATTATAACCGAAAGAACTGACTATGAAATTCCGGGTTGGATTAGGATTTGATGTTCATGAATTAAAAGATGGTGCTCCGCTTTATCTTGGCGGGGTTGCAATTTCTTCTGATAAGGGAGCAGTCGGACATTCCGATGCAGATGTTCTGATCCATGCCATATGCGATGCCATGCTCGGTGCTGCGGGCATGCGTGACATCGGCTTTCATTTTTCCAATAAAGATGAACGGTGGCGAAATGCAGACAGTAAAATTTTTCTGAAGGAAGTTACACGAATGCTCAGCGAGGCAGGCTGGCAAACTGAAAATCTTGATTGTACCCTGGTACTCGAAGCACCCAAAATAGGCAACTATGTAAGTGATATGAAGCAGGCACTCGCTGGTGTAATCGGAATTGAGCCATCTGATATTTCCATTAAAGCCACTACCAACGAAACCATGGGTTATGTTGGAAGACGGGAAGGTCTGAATGCCATGGCGGTAGTGCTGATCAGCAAAAAATGAGTATTTGGTTATCCATCCGAAAGACCGGAGACGGATCAACCACGCTGTATCATGAGGCATTGAATGAGACCTACCATTCTGTCCATGGAGCAGTAACCGAATCACAGCATGTCTTCATCTCCAAAGGCCTCGAGTATGCCACCGGAATTTTTGCCGTGCCGGCACTTAACATACTGGAGGTGGGATTTGGAACAGGACTTAATGCCGCACTTACTCTCGAATTCTCAGTAAAAAACCATTGGTGCATCAATTATTTTACTTTAGAAAAATTTCCGCTTTCACAGGAAATCCGCTCACAGCTTGAGTTCCCCGGCGTTGACCCGGTGTCGCTTCAATCACTACATGATCTTCCGTGGGACAAAGAGATCAAAGTAAATCCTGATTTCAGTTTTCATAAAAAAGAAGCCGATGTACTGCAGGAGCAATTCCCGGAAAATTATTTTCATATAATTTTCTTTGATGCTTTCGCTCCTGGTAAACAGCCTGAGTTATGGACACCGGAATTGTTTCAAAAACTTCACAACGCACTCACGCAGGGAGGTATTCTTGTAACCTATTGCGCCAGGGGCCAGTTCAAACGTGATTTGAAGCAGGCAGGGTTTACGATT